>JBKPQU010000241.1:0-8175 GCA_046734255.1 Actinomycetota bacterium | reverse complement strand
CGACGCGTCCCTGGCGCGGGCGGTGGCGGCCCTGCGGGCCCACCCCGCGACCGAGCAGGCTCGCGGCGAGGCGGTGCGCTGGGCTCGCGACGCCGTCCGGGCGCTGGAGCCGCTGCCCGACGTCGCGGCCACCCAGGCCCTGCGCGCCTTCGCCGAGGCCTCCGCCGAGCGCCCCCGCTGACCCCCCTTGATGCGCACGGTGTGACACCGTGCGCACGGGGGATGCGCATGACGCCGCACAGTGGGCTAGGGCGCCGCACAGTGGGCTAGGGCGCCGCACCCTGGGCCAGGGCTCAGTCGCGCACCAGAGCCGGGGCCAGCTGGGCGCTGCGGCGCGCGCGGCGGGAGGTGCGCAGGCTGTCCACGGTGAGCACCCCGAGCGCCAGCCAGACCAGGGAGAAGCCGATCCAGCGGGCGAGCGGCATGTGCTCGCCGAGCAGCAGGACGCCGCAGAGCAGCTGCAGCACGGGGGTGATGTACTGCAGCAGGCCGAGCGTGGTCAGCGGCACCCGGCGGGCGGAGGCCGCGAACAGGCCGAGCGGCAGGACGGTGATCACCCCGACCGAAGCCAGCAGCAGGGCCTGCCACGGCGGGTTCTCCCCGAAGGTGCCGCGGCCGGTCAGCTCCATCCACGCCAGGACGGCGGCCGCGGCCGGGGCGAGCAGCAGCGTCTCGGTGGCCAGCCCGGCCAGCGCGCCGACCTGGCCGCCGACGCGGTTCTTCAGCAGGCCGTAGGTGCCGAAGCTGCACGCCAGGACCAGCGCGATCCACGGCGGCTGGCCGTAGGCGACGGTGAGGACGGCGACCGCGACCGCACCGATCGCCACGGCCGTCCACTGGCCGCGGGTGAGCCGCTCGCGCAGCACGACGACGCCTAGCATCACGGTGACCAGCGGGTTGATGAAGTACCCCAGCGAGGCCTCGACGACGCGGTTGGAGTTCACGGCGTAGACGTAGACACCCCAGTTGACGGCGATCAGCACGGCAGCGGTGCCGAGCAGCAGCACCGTCCGCCGCCTGCGCAACGCCGTGCGCAGGTCGCCGAGCGCGCCGGTGAGCGCGACCACGATGAGGCACACGACGAGCGACCACAGCACGCGGTGCAGCACGATCTCCACCGCTCCGGATGCGTCCAGCAGCCGGAAGTACAGCGGGAAGATGCCCCAGAGCAGGTAGGCGGCGGTCCCGTAGAGGACTCCGCGGCGGGATTGGTTCAGGCCACAGTCCAGGTGTCCGGTCCGGTCAGGAGCGCGGCGAGGTCGTCGTCCCCGGCGGGGCCGCCGACGGCGGCGACCGCCGCGTCCACCTGGCCGCGGACCAGGTCGTCGTACGTCGGCCGGTCCACGTCGCGGAACACGCCCATCGGCACGTGCAGCATCTCCGCGTCGTCCAGCCTGGACAGCGCGAACTGCAGCGACGGGTCCGCGGCGTGCGCGTCGTGCCGCAGGACGACGTCGGTGCCGACCTCGGCCACCTCGGCGACCCGGAGCAGGCCGTCCTCGCCGCGCAGCACGCCGTGCGTCCCCAGGCCGTCCTCGCCGGGCGGGCCGAAGCGGATCGGCTTGCCGTGCTCCAGCTCGATCATCCGCGCCTGGCCGTGCTCGTGGTCCTTGAGGACGTCGAAGGCGCCGTCGTTGTAGATCGGGCAGTTCTGGTAGATCTCCACCAGCGCCGCGCCGCGGTGCTGGGCGGCCTGACGCAGCACCGCGGTCAGGTGCGCGCGGTCGGAGTCCAGGGTGCGGGCCACGAAGCTGGCCTCGGCGCCGAGAGCGAGCGACACGGGGTTGAACGCTCCGTCCACCGAACCGGCGGGCGTCGACTTGGTCACGGTGCCGGGCATCGACGTCGGCGAGTACTGGCCCTTGGTCAGCCCGTAGATCCGGTTGTTGAACAGCAGGATCGTCAGGTTCACGTTGCGCCGCAGGGCGTGGATCAGGTGGTTGCCGCCGATCGAGAGCGCGTCGCCGTCCCCGGTGACCACCCACACCGACAGGTCCGGTCGGGATGTCGCCAGGCCGGTGGCGATCGCCGGCGCCCGGCCGTGGATCGAGTGCATGCCGTAGGTGTCGAGGTAGTACGGGAACCGCGAGGAGCAGCCGATCCCGGAGATCACGACGATGTTCTCCCGGCGGAGCCCGAGTTCTGGGAGGAACCCCTGGACCGCCGCCAGGATCACGTAGTCGCCGCAGCCCGGGCACCAGCGCACCTCGGAGCCGGAGGTGAAGTCCTTGCGGGTCTGCGCGGGCTCACCCTCGACCAGGCGCGGGACGCCGTCGGTGCCGGTGCGCGGCGTGGGCATGCCCAGGTCGGTGGTCATGGCTGGCTCCGCTCCTCTACCCGCTCGCCGTTCAGCGGACCCGCGTGCAGCGGGTCGGCGCTGAACGCCGCCTCCCCGGCCAGCTGGGTGATCGCCTCGGCGAGCTCGGCCGAGCTGAACGGCAGGCCGCGCACGCGGTTGTACGAGACGACGTCGACCAGGAACCGTGCGCGCAGCAGCAGGGCGAGCTGGCCGAGGTTCATCTCCGGCAGCAGCACCCGGCGGTAGCGGCGCAGCACGTCGCCGGTGTTGGCCGGCAGCGGGTTCAGGTGGCGCAGGTGGGCCGTGGCCACCCGCACGCCCGTGCCGCGGGCCAGCCGGGCGCCGGCCGTGATCGGGCCGAAGGTGGAGCCCCAGCCGATCACGAGGATGTCGGCGTCCCCGGTGGGGTCGTCGACCTCCAGCGGCGGGACGGCGATGCCGTCCACCTTCGCGCGGCGCAGCCGGACCATCCGGTCGTGGTTGTCGGGGTCATAGGAGATCTCCCCGGTCCCGTCCTCCTTCTCGATCCCGCCGACCCGGTGCTCGAGGCCCGGCGTGCCCGGCACCGCCCAGGCCCGGGCGAGCGTGGCGGGGTCTCGAACGTACGGGTGGAACGCCGGGGCGCCCTTCTCGTCGGTGGCGTTCGGCTCGGTGGGGAAGGTCACCCTGAGGTCCGGGAGCGAGGCGACGTCCGGGATCCGCCACGGCTCGGAGCCGTTGGCCAGGTTGCCGTCGGAGAGCAGGACCACCGGCGTGCGGTACGTGGTGGCGATCCGGACGGCGTCCATCGCGGTGTCGAAGCAGTCCGCGGGGGAGCGCGGGGCGAGCACGGGAACCGGTGCCTCGCCGTTGCGGCCGAACATCGCCTGCAGCAGGTCGGCCTGCTCGGTCTTGGTCGGCAGGCCGGTGCTCGGCCCGCCGCGCTGCACGTCGACGACCACCAGCGGGAGCTCCAGCGAGACCGCCAGCCCGATCGTCTCGCTCTTCAGCGCGAGGCCGGGACCGCTGGTCGCGGTGACGCCGATCGAGCCGCCGTAGGCCGCGCCGAGCGCTGCGCCGATGCCGGCGATCTCGTCCTCGGCCTGCATCGTGGTCACGCCGAACCGCTTGAGCCGGGCCAGCGTGTGCAGGATGTCGGAGGCCGGCGTGATCGGGTAGGAGCCGAGCACCAGCCGCAGCCCGGCCCGGTGCGCGGCGGCGACCATCCCGTAGGCGAGGGCCACGTTGCCGGTGATGTTCCGGTAGACGCCCGCCGGCGTGGCGGCCGGAGCGACCTCGTAGCTGACCGCGAACGACTCCGTGGTCTCGCCGAACGCCCAGCCGGCCTTGAACGCGACCAGGTTGCCTTCCAGGAGCGCCGGTTTGGCCGCGAACTTGCTGCGCAGGAACCGCTCGGTGGCCTCGGTGGGCCGGTGGTACAGCCAGGACAGCAGGCCGAGCGCGAACATGTTCTTCGCCCGCTCGGCCTCCTTACGGGTGAGGTCGATCCCCTTGAGCGCCTCTACCGTCATCGAGGTCATCGGCAGCGCGTGGACCGCGAAGGAGTCCAGGGTGCCGTCCTCGATCGGGTCCTGGGTGTAGCCGACCTTGGAGAGGTTGCGCTTGGTGAACTCGTCGGAGTCCACAATGATCGTCGCTCCGCGGCGGAGATCGCCGAGATTCGCCTTGAGCGCGGCCGGGTTCATCGCGACCAGCACATCCGGTGCGTCACCAGGTGTGAGCACATCGTGATCGGCGAATTGCAGCTGGAAACTCGACACCCCGGGCAACGTGCCCTGTGGGGCACGGATTTCCGCGGGGAAGTTGGGCAGGGTGGCCAGATCGTTGCCGAGCACAGCAGTCTGCGCGGTGAAGCGGTCACCGGTGAGCTGCATGCCGTCGCCGGAGTCCCCGGCGAAGCGGATGACCACCTGGTCGATCCGCTGGATCTGTCTGGTGGTCATGGCTTTTCGGAACGCCTTTCCGAGGTCCCGCTCGTTATGGGCCGTTGTTCTCGCCCGGTCATAGTAGATGTCGTAAGCACTCCATCAACCCCAAACCCGCCGCGGCAAGCCAATGTTCCGCTGAACGATATTTACTCGTCACACAGCGAGTTGATATCAACTCTTCCTGTAATGGCCTCAGGGGCCAAGAGGAAGCCGGGTGCAGCGGATCACAGCCGGCCGGCCTCGATGATCCGCCGGAGGAACTGGCGGGTCCGCTCCTGTCGGGGGCGGCCCAGCACCTCTTCGGGATTCCCTCGTTCCAGGATGCGCCCCTCGTGGAGGAAGCACACTTCGTCTGCCACCTGGCGGGCGAAGCCCATCTCGTGAGTGGCAACGATCATGGTCATGCCGTCGTCCTTGAGTTCCCGGAGCAGCGCGAGCACCTCGCCGACCAGCTCCGGGTCCAGCGCCGAGGTGACCTCGTCGAACAGCATGAGCACCGGGGAGTTCACGAGGCTCCGGGCGATCGCGACCCGCTGCTGCTGACCCCCGGACAGCTCGTCCGGGTGGGCCGATGCCTTGTCCCGCAACCCGACCCTCTCCAGCATCGCCAGCCCCGCCTGCTCGGCCGCCGCGGCGGGGATCCCGTGCACCTTGCGCGGCGCCAGCGTGATGTTGTCCAGGACGGTCAGGTGCGGGAACAGGTTGAACGCCTGGAAGACCACGCCCATCCGGGCGCGGGCGGCGTCGGCGTCGATCCGCGGGTCGGCCAGGTCCCGGCCCTCCAGCTCGATCGTCCCGTCGTCCACCCGCTCCAGGAGGTCGATGCAGCGCAGCAGCGTGGACTTGCCCGAACCTGACGCGCCGATCAGCACCACGACCTGGTGGGCCCCGACGTCGAGGTCGAGGTCGTCGAGGACGACGGTCCGCCCGTAGGACTTCCTCAGCCCGCGCACCCGCAGCAGCGGGGGGCCGTCGCCGGGCGGGCTCACAGCTGGGCCGCCCCGCCGGTGGGCAGGTACCCGTAGCGCCGCGAGACGGCGTCGGTGAGATGGCTCATCGGGATCGTCAGCAGCACGAACAGAGTGCCCGCAACGAGATACGGGGTGAAGTTGAACGTCTCCGCCGTCTGGATCTGGGCCGCGCGGACGGCGTCGATCGGCGTCCCCAGGATGGAGATCAGGCCGGAGTCCTTGGTCAGGCTCACCACGTCGTTCAGCAGCGGCGGGACGACGCGGCGCACCGCCTGGGGGAGCACGACGAACCGCATCGTCTGCCCGGCGGACAGCCCCAGCGAGCGGGCGGCGGCCCGCTGGCTCGGGTGCACGGACTCGATCCCGGCCCGGAACACCTCGGCGACGTAGGCGGAGTACGTGAGCACGAGCGCGACCGAGCCGAGGACGACCGCGCTGGTCGGCACGCCGCGCAGCCGGAGCCCGGGCACGCCGTAGCCGACCAGCAGCAGCACGAGGATCAGCGGCAGGCCGCGGAACAGGTCAACGTAGGCGGTGGCCAGCGCCCGGATCGGCCAGAACACCGGGCCTCGCAGCGTGCGAAGCACCGCCAGCAGGAGCCCGAACACCATCATGAGGACGGCGCTGACCGTGAAGACCTGGACGTTGAGCCAGAAGCCCTCGGCGATGCTCGGCAGCGACGTTCGGGCGATCTCGGCGTTGAAGAAGGTCTCCTTGACCCGCGGCCACCCGGGCGCCGAGGTGATCCCGAGGGCCAGCAGGGTGCCGATCACCGCCGTGCTGAACGCGGCGACCAGCAGCGAGCGCACCGACCGGCGGCGTCGGTAGGTGTCGCGCTGCAGCTGCAGGGCGGACGGCGTCCACGAGCTCACTGCGGCGGGAGCGCCGTCTGCGCCGCCGTCACTGGAGCACTGGCGCGCCGGCCGAGCTCGTCAGCCACTGCTGTTCCAGCTGCTTCAGCGTGCCGTTGGCGCGCAGCGCGTCCACGGCCTGGCTGACGCACGGGGTGAGCGCGCTGCCCTTCTCCAGGACCATCCCGAACTGCTCCGGCGTGCCGCCGGCGTTCGGCAGCTGGCCGACCACGACGCCGTCCTTGATCTCGGCGGAGGCCATGTACAGCGCGGTCGGCAGGTCGACCGCGAGCCCGTCGATCTGCCCGTTCGACAGTGCCAGCTTCGCCTTGTCGTTGTCGTCGAAGACCGCGGGCTTGGTCACCGGCTGGATCTGGTCGGTGATCGCCTTCAGGCTCGTGGTGCCCACGGCGGCGCCCAGCTTGACCTTCTTGAGGTCGGCGATCGACTTCGCGCTCGAGGCCGGGTTGCCCTTGACCGCGACGAGGGCCTGGGTCACGTCGTAGTAGCCGCTGGAGAAGTCGACGGCCTGCCTGCGCGCGTCGCTGATCGACACCTGGTTGACGTCGACGTCGAAGTTCTTCGGTCCTGGGGCGATCACGGAGTTGAACCCGGCCACGACCCAGGTGACGTCGGTCGGTGCGAAGCCGAGCTGCTTCGCCACGGCGTACGCGACCGCGGACTCGAAGCCCTTCCCGTTGGACGGGTCGTCGTCGACGAACCACGGGCTGTAGGCCGGCTTGTCGGTCCCGACGGTGAACTTCCCGGCGGTGCGCAGGGCCAGGTTCTCCTTGGCGCACGCGTTCGCGGAGGGGGTGCCGGTCGCGGTCGTCGTGCCGCTGTCCGCCGGGGCGCATCCGGCAACCAGCAGGACGGCGGCCAGCCCGGCCAGCGCGGCGACCCCGGCGCGAGCGCCTCGGCCGCTGGCCCGGGCGGCAGGAAGCATCGGGACCGTGCGCATCGCGGCCTCCTCGCTGTGGGCTGCGCACAGGTTAGTGGCTGCCGCTGTCGGCACGGGTGCGTGGTCCGCGGTGGCTGTCCGCACTCGGGTGATGGGAGCGCTTGGTCCCGGTTTGAGGGCGGGAGTCGCTGCACGGTGGGCGAGGGCAGGCGGACTAGAGTCGTGGACGTGGCTGCCGAGAACCCATACGCGGTCGTAGCCGCCGTCGCGGCGGCCGGCGTCCTGGTGTTCGCCGGTGGCATGTCGGCCAATCGGATGCTGCGGCCGCGACGGCCCAGCGCGGAGAAGCTGACCACCTACGAGAGCGGGGTGGACCCGGTCGGCTCGGGGTGGGCGCAGACGCAGGTGCGGTACTACCTGTACGCCTTCCTCTACGTCGTGTTCGCCGTGGACACCGTGTACCTGTTCCCCTGGGTGACGGTCGTGCGCACCTACGGGTGGGCGACGCTGGCGGAGATGGGCGTGTTCCTCGGCATCGTCGCGGTCGGGCTGCTGTACGCGGCGCGGCGCGGTGCGCTGCGGTGGCGGTGACATGAGCGCGGACGGCACCACGGAGCCCGGCTCGCGCGCCGTCGCGCTGCCGATGCCGACGGTCGGCCGCCTGCAGGAGACCGCGCCGCACCCGATGCGCCTGGTGCTGAACTGGGGGCGCCGCTACAGCCTCTGGGTGTTCAACTTCGGCCTGGCCTGCTGCGCGATCGAGTTCATCGCGGCGAGCATGGGCCGGCACGACTTCATCCGGCTCGGCGTCATCCCGTTCGCCAACGGCCCGCGGCAGGCCGACCTCATGGTCGTGTCCGGCACGGTGACCGACAAGATGGCGCCCGCCGTCCGGCGGCTCTGGGAGCAGATGGCCGAGCCGAAGTACGTGATCTCGTTCGGCGCCTGCTCCAACTCCGGCGGGCCCTACTGGGACTCCTACTCGGTGACCAAGGGCGTCGACCAGATCCTCCCGGTCGACGTCTACGTGCCCGGCTGCCCGCCGCGGCCCGAGGCGCTCATGGAAGGCATCATGCGGCTGCAGGACAAGATCAGCGCCAAGACGATCGGCATGCCGCGCGGCGCGCGCGCCGTCGCCGACGACCGCCCGCTGATTGCGCCCTCGCCGGCGGCGGTGTGAACTCGAACCGCAAGCGAAAAAGAAGAGCCCAGCCGTAGCTACGGC
>JBKPQU010000240.1:0-4700 GCA_046734255.1 Actinomycetota bacterium | reverse complement strand
GCTCACCGCTCCGCGAGCCACCCGGCGATGCGCTCGGCCACGACGATCGTGGAGCAGTTGGTGTTCGCCGCCGGGATCGTCGGCATCACGGACGCGTCGGCCACCCACAGGTTGTCGAGGCCGTGCACCCGGCCCCGGGCGTCGACGACGGCGCCGTCGGCCGGCGCCGGGCCCATCGCGCAGGTGCCGACGGGGTGGTGGTAGGAGTCGATGCGACTCCTGATCGAGCGCTCGAGGCCCGCCCGGTCGTCGTCCTCGACCTCGCTTCCGGGGGCGAGCTCGGGGCCGCGCACGAGGCCGTCCAGCGGGGGCGTGCGGCTGATCCGGCGCGCCTCCAGCGTGGCCTCGACCATCCGGTCCAGGTCCTCGGGGTCGCGCAGGTGGGCGATGTCGATCCGCGGAGGATCCCCCGGGTCCGCCGAGCGAAGCCGCACCGACCCCCTGGAACGGACCGACATCAGGCCGGTCACGACGCCGAAGACGGCGCCGCTCGGACTGTTCGGCGTGTCCCACGGGCCGGCCGGGAACAGGTGCAGGTCCGGCGGGCCGTTCGGGTCGGCATGGCTCGAACGCATCGAGAGCATCACCTGGAACCGCGGGCCGGAGTAGCCGGCGGGGCCGGGCAGGTCGACGGCCACCAGCGCGTGGTCGATCAGGTTGGCGCCGACGCCGGGCAGGTCGCTCACCACGTCGACGCCGAGGGCGCGCAACTGGTCGGCGGGACCGATTCCGCTGCGCATGAGGACCGCCGGGCTCGCGTACGCCCCCGCGGCCAGCACCACCCGATCGGTCGGGATCGTCTCGCCGCCGGCCAGCACGACACCCCTCGGCCGTCCCGCGGACAGCCGGATCCGGTCGACCAGGGTGTCGCTGCGCACGGTGAGGTTGGCGCGGCCGCGCGCGGGCGCCAGGTAGGTCAGAGCGGTGCTCATCCGGACGCCGTCGCGCACGTTGCGGGGCATCGCACCGACACCGACCGAGCCGCCGTTGTGGTCGGCCACCTGCGGATGGCCGCCGGCGACCGCGGCGTCCAGGAAGGCCCGCTGGACCGGCGAAAGATCGTCCGGGGCGATGCGAACGACGGGCACCGGCCCGGTGCTGCCGTGCTCGTCGCCGAAGTCGGCGTCGGACTGCACCGCACGCAGGACGGGGGCCAGCTCCGCCGCGGACCATCCGGGGCAGCCGGCTGCGGCCCACCCGTCGTAGTCCTCCGGCCAGGCCTGCATCCAGAAGGCCCCGTTCGTCGCCGAGCACCCGCCGATCAGGCGGGCCCGCGGGAGCGGGATGCTTCGGCCGAGGTCGTCGGGCTCGGCCAGCAGCCCCCAGTCGTGGCCGACGGTGGGCTGGGAGGCGTCGCGAACGTCGGGAGGAAGGTCGTCCACCGAGAGATAGTCGGGGCCGGCCTCGAGGAGCAGCACCGAGCCCCCCGGATCCTCGCTCAGCCGAGCCGCCAGAACGCATCCGGCCGTGCCACCCCCGACCACGACGACGTCGAAGGCGTCGAAGGCCATGTCCCTCCCCGGATCTGTCCCCCGGTCCCCTCCGGCGGGAACGTAGCACGGACCCGACCGGCGGGTCGTCATCGTCCGGGACAACTCGGGCTGCGGATTTGCGGGGCGAGAGCATCATGTGCCGCGATGGCGGGCTTCCGTGCTCCGACCGCCCAGCCCTAAGCCTCTCCGGTGAGGCGCGAGCAGGCCCGCTCATGCTGCCCGACATCTGGGATATTCCCGACATCAGCGGCACACTGTGGCACGTCCGCGACGTCGAGCTTCCGGACCCACCAGGCCGATGAGGTGACCCATGTACCAACCCAACCTTGATCCGGTGGCGCACAGCCTCGGTGTCAGCTCGATCTTCGCTGCGCTGTCGCTGCTCACCCTGTTCGTCCTGATCGGCGTCGTGCGGGTCAGGGCCTGGCTGGCCGGCCTGATCGCGCTGTTGGTCGCCATCGGTGTCGCGGTGATCGTCTACTCGATGCCGGTCGGGCAGGCGCTGCTCGCCGGGACCGAGGGGGCGGCGTTCGGCTTCTTCCCGATCATGTGGATCGTGATCAACGCGGTCTGGATCTACAACATGACCGTGGTCAGCGGCCACTTCGAGGTCCTCCGGCGCTCGTTCAGCAAGGTGAGCGACGACCAGCGGATCCAGGCAGTGATCGTCGCCTTCTGCTTCGGGGCGCTGCTCGAGGCCCTGGCCGGGTTCGGGACCCCCGTGGCCATCACCAGCGTCATGCTCATCGCCCTCGGCTTCCGGCCGTTCAAGGCGGCCGCGGTCGCGTTGGTCGCCAACACCGCTCCGGTGGCCTTCGGCGCGCTGGCCACGCCGATCGTCACGCTGGCCACGGTGACCGGGCTCAAGGAGTCGGACCTGGGGGCGATGGTCGGGCGCCAGACCCCGATCCTGGCGATTTTCGTGCCGCTCGCGCTGGTCTACATCATCGACAAGGGTCGCGGCGTGCGGGCCGTGTGGCCGGCGGCGCTGGTCTGCGGGCTCGCGTTCGGCATCGCCCAGTTCGTCACGTCCAACTACATCAGCGTGCCGCTGGCCGACATCGTCGCGTCGCTGGTCAGCGCGGGCGCGGTGGTCGCGTACCTGAGGATCTTCCCCGAGGCGGAGCCGTGGTACGAGTCCGAGGAGGCGCCCGCGCAGACGGTCACCGGACAGGCCACGGCCGGCGGGGCTGCCGGCGACGGCACGGGCACCGGGACCGCGGGCGTCCCCCCCGCCGGTGGCGTGCGCACGGACTTTCGGGCCGATGCCGAGCAGGACAGCCGCGGCGACGTGATCAGGGCGTACGCGCCGTACCTGATCGTCGTGGTCGTCTTCGTGCTGGCACAGATCGCCGCGATCAAGTCCGTCCTGGACTCGGTGACCATCAAGTTCCAGTGGCCGGGCCTGCACCTGCTGACCGCGTCGGGCAAGCCCTCGATGCTGCCGACGTTCAACTTCAACTGGGCGTTGGCCACCGGCACGCTGCTGCTGATCGCCGGCATCATCACGATCCCGGTGCTCCGGATCTCCCTCCGCCAGGCTGTCGGCGCCTACGGCCGCACGCTGCGGCAGCTCGGGGCGGCGATCCTCACCGTGATGCTCGTGCTCGGGCTCGCCTACGTGATGAACTCCTCCGGGCAGACCGCGACGCTGGGCACCTGGATGGCCGAGGCTGGTGGCCTGTTCGCGCTGATCTCGCCCCTGCTCGGCTGGCTGGGCGTGGCCGTCACCGGGTCGGACACGTCGTCGAACTCGCTGTTCGGTGCGCTCCAGGTGACCGCGGCCACGAAGGCGGGTCTGGACCCGATCCTGATGGCGGCGGGCAACAGCTCCGGTGGCGTGCTCGGGAAGATGATCTCACCGCAGAACCTGGCGATCGCGGCGGCCGCCGTCGCCGCTGGGACGAGGGAGGGCGACCTCTTCCGAAGGGTCCTCGGCTGGAGCGTGGCGTTCGTCCTCCTGATGTGCCTGCTCGTCTACCTGCAGTCCACACCGGTGCTGTCCTGGATGGTCGTGGGCTGAGGCCCGGCGTCCTGGCACGCCGCTGTCGGGTGGCGGCGTGCCAGGATGGCCGACATGCTTGATCACCTGTCGATCCAATGCGCCGACGTGGGGGCCAGCGCCGCCTTCTACGACGCGGTGCTGCCCGCGGTGGGCGGCCGGCGGCTGATGGACTTCGGTGAGGTCATGGGCTACGGCGTACCGCCGATGCCCGACTTCTGGCTGGGCCCGCAGGCGACTGGTGAGGGGTTCCGCGAGTCGCACATCGCCTTCGCCGCGCCGAGCCGCGCCGCCGTCCAGGAGTTCTTCCGCCTCGCCGTCGCCGCCGGCGCGGAGGTTCTCCACGAGCCGCAGACGTGGCCGCAGTACCACCCCGCGTACTACGCAGCGTTCGTCCGCGATCCGGACGGGAACAACGTCGAGGCCGTCTGCCATCGCCCTGAGTAGACGCGCGGGACGGTTGGAGGCACGCGAGACTGATGCGGTGCTGAGCATCGGGACCACCGTGATGAACGTCGCCGACCTGCGCCGGGCTGCGGCCTTCTGGCAGGCCGCGCTCGGCTACGTGCCGCGCCGGGAACCGGGAGAGGACGACGACTTCCTCATCCTCGTACCGCCGTCGGGGACGGGCGCGCGCCTGGCGCTCAACGAGAGCGACTCCCCGCCGCCCGAGGTGCCGCACGTTCACCTCGACCTGTACGCCGGGGACGCCGGAGACCAGGCGGCGGAGGTCGAACGGCTGATCGGGCTGGGGGCCACCCGGGTCGACTGGCCGTGGTACGACGAGGACGGCGACTACGTCGTCCTGGCCGATCCGGAGGGCAACCTGTTCTGCGTGATCGACACAGGTCGGTCCTGACGATGGCCACGACGCACTCGGCCACGCTGGCCATCGACGAGGCGGTGGCCCTCCGCCGGGCGTCCGGGCGTCCCGTGCTGCACCTCGGCTTCGGCGAGGCGGGGCTGCCCGTGCCGCCAGGTCTCGCCGACGTCCTCGCCGCCGCTGCCGGGCGCAACAGCTACGGCCCGGTGGTCGGGTCCTCGCAGGCGCGCGGGGCGGCCGCGGGGTGGTTCGGTCGCCGCGGACTGCCCACCGATCCCGACCAGATCGTCTTCGGTCCGGGCAGCAAGCCGCTGCTGTTCGCCCTCCTGGCATCGATCGACGGCGACGTCGTCCTCCCCCGGCCGGCCTGGGTCACCTACGC
>JBKPQU010000239.1:0-13684 GCA_046734255.1 Actinomycetota bacterium | reverse complement strand
CACCCACCTCGAGGTGGCGATGGGGCGCCGACGTGAGCGATCGCTCGACCCTCTCGAGAACGGTGGGCAGGACGCCGGGATCGGTGAAACGGACGATCATCTCCCGGGCTTCCTCGACCAGCTGACGGGCTCCCCGGAGGTCGCCCAGACGCCGCCTCACCGGCGCGAGGAGCAGCAACGCGTGTGCCCGGTGCACGAGCATGCTGTCGACGGCGAGGACCTCCAGCGCCCGGCCGAGCCGTTCCTCCGCATCGGCCGGCCTGCCCGTGTCGGTCAGCGCTCGACCCAACGCCAGGTGGGCGAGGCCGCACAGGGCGGCGTTGCCGAGCCCCTGCTCCTCAGCGGCTGCCACGGCGCGCTCGGCCAGCGTTCGGGCGACCTGCTCGGCGTCCTCGTCAGCGGCGATCAAAGACAGCACGGCGAGGGCGTTCACGACGACGAAGGGCTGCGCCGACGCCGGTACGTGCCGGACGAGGTCCTCCAGCGGCGCTCGCACCTCGTCCGACCGCCCGGACAGGTACAGGCCCGGGGCCAATGCCGCCACCGCCATCCACGAGAAGGGTGACGGTCCGGGTCCCGCGAGCTCCAGCGCACGGTGGCCCGCGGCGATCGAACGGGCCACGTCGTCGAACATCAGGGCGGCGCGGGTCAGCGCGACACCGAAGGCCATCGAGACGGCGCCGGCGGGCGGCGGGCCCTGGTATCCGGGGTCCTCCGCGGTCGCCAGCCAGCCATCGGTCTCCTCCTTGGACGCCCCGCGGTACCCGCGGACCCACGCAGCGACGAAGGCGGCCGGCGGTTCGGTCAGGATCGCACCCTCGGGCAACCCGTCCAGCCAGCGCGCGAGCGTCGCCGAGTGCCCGCTGCGCCAGTACGCCAGCCAGTGCCGCCCGATCAGCGCACTGGCCTCGGAATACTCTCCTGCCGCCGTCGCGTGGTGGATCGCCTCGTCGATGTCGCCGGCGGCGTCGTACCAGGCCGCCGCGCGACGGTGCAGCGACGGGATCAGCGACGCCTCGTGCTGGGCGAGCTCCAGTCGCAGCAGCTGCGCGAACAGGTGGTGGTAGCGGTACCACTGCCGATGATCGTCCAGGGGCGCCAGGAACAGGTTGGAGCGCTCCAGCTCCCGGAGCACCTCGGCGGACCCCTGGGTCGTCAGGACCGCGTCGCACAACGGGCCGGTCAGGCGATCCAGGATCGACGTCCGGAGCAGGAACGTCCGGATGGCGTCCGGTTGGCGGGCGAGCACCTCGGCTCCGAGGTAGTCGGCGACGTGACGGTTGTCGCCCTTGAACGAGGCGATGAACGCGCCGGCATCGGGCCTTCCGCGAAGCGACAGGCCTGCCAGGTACAGTCCGGCCGCCCAGCCCTCGGTCCGCTCCGCGAGGCCGTCCACCTCGGCCGGGGACAGGTGCAGCCGCATCGTGGAGTTCAGCAGCTCCGAGGCCTCCTCGGTCGTGAACCGCAACTCGCCGACCCGGATCTCGGCCAGCTCTCCCCTGGCCCGCATGCTGGCCAGCGGCAACACCGGGTCGGCGCGCGTCGACACGATCAGGTGCACGTTCCCCGGGAGGTGGTCGAGGAAGAAGGTCAGCGCCTGGTGGCAGGCGACGTCGGTGACCAGGTGGTAGTCGTCCAGCACCAGGAACAGGTCCGAACCGGATGCGCCCAGGTCGTTGAGCAGCAGGGGAAGCGCAACGCGCTGCAGGTCCGAGCTGGTGCGCTGCAGGGCCTCCAGTGCGGCGCCGCCCACCCCCGGCTCGACGGTGCGCAACGCCTCGATCAGGTAGACCCAGAATCGCGTGAGGTCGTTGTCGCCCTCGTCGAGCGAGACCCATGCCACCCGGCCGCCCCCGGACGCCGCGCGCCATTGGGTCAGCAGCGTCGTCTTGCCCGAACCCGCCGGTGCATCGAGCAGGCACAGCTTGCCCTGCACCCCGGTCTCGAGCAGCGTTTCCAACTCGGCCCGGTGCACCAACCCGGCGCGCACGGGCGGCGGTCGCAGCTTCGCCCGGACCAGGATGGGAGGGTCGAGATCGTCACGAGGTGGAATCGGGACGCTCCCCATGCGATCCCTCCTCGAGACGGCGCCTGACCTGCCCGGCCGGGAGCTCGAATTATGGTATAGACCATCCGACGCGAGCGAACCAAGATCCGTTCTATTACGTTCCGTTATCGACCAGAAGCGCTGAGTTCACCGTCTGTCAGGACGGGTGAACCCGGCGGCGGATGCGAGACGCGGCGATCGACGTGCCGCGCCCCAGCAGGGCGCCGGTGGCTGCGCCGACGATCACATCGCCCGGGTAGTGCACGCCGGTGTAGACGCGCGAGAACGCGACCACCGCGGCCGCCGCCCGCAGCGGAAGGCGCAACTGCGGGACGACATCGCCCACGGCGACGGCGAACGCGGCAGCCGACGCGGAGTGACCCGAGGGGAAGGATGTCGACAACGGCATCCGCACCCACCGCCCCCGCGGGACGCCGAGCTGCTCGCGGTCCGGCCGGCGGCGGTCTCCCGCCAGCTTCATGGGCTGGTTCACGGCGAACGACGTGACGGCGATCGCGGCGACGCCGGTCACGGCGGCCCGGCGGCCCCGCGGGCCGCCGGACAGCGCCAGGACGCCGGCGATGAGGAACCACGGCCTGGAGTGGTTCGCGAACCGGGACAATTGCCGCAGCGGTTCGTCGAGCAGCGGCGCCGACACCCCGGCGACGGCTCGATACGCGGCACGGTCGTAGTGGCCCAGTCGGCGCAGCAGGTTGGTCACACGCTGTCCGATGGGGTGATCCCGATCCGGGACGAGGTGCGCGCTGAGCCGGTCCGCGAGCCGTTCCTCGACGGGCTCGGGCTCGACGGGCTCGGGCTCGACCGGCTCGCGCGGCTCGTTCGCGGGGTGGGCGGTCACGCCGTCACCTGGCGACCGAGGGCCGTGCGCGCGAGCGCCGCCAGGGTGGACGCCGAGGCCACCCGGATGGCCAGCGCCGCCGGCGACAGGCCCACGGCGGCTCGCGGCCGACGCACCGTGAGGGCGGCGGGGCGCACCGCGAATCGCAGCGGCGGCTCGAGCACGAGGGCCTCCCCGTCGACGCCGACCTCCAGCGGCCCGCCTGAGCGGACCTCGAACTCGGTCGCGGTCCACTCGTTCCATCTGCTCGTCCGCCCTGCCCTTCCGCCTCCTTCCACGACGAGGATGGTCGCGATCCCGAGAACGCCCAGGTCCACCCGCTCGCGGGTGCCGGCGCCGCGCAGGTGGCCCAACTGGTATGGGTTGTTGGAGACGAGCACGACGTGGGCCGTGGTGGCCTCCTCGCCCGAGGGCAGGGTGAAGCGCAGGTCCAGCGGGGTCGCTCCCGGCCCGATCAGCTCGGGCAGCATCGCCGCAGCCGTTTGCGCCTTGGCGTTGCGATACCCGGCGGCCTGGACGACCTCCGCGTACACGCCGAGCGAGGCGTTGTTGACGAAGACCCGCCCGTTGACCTCGGCGAGGTCGACCACCCCCTCGACGGCGTCGTCGAACCCGTCCAGCGCCCCCACGACGTCGTTGCGGTCGAGGCCGAGGTCGAGCGCGAAGTGGTTGCGCGTACCGGCAGGAATGACGACGAAGGGGATGCCGTGCCGGCTGGCGACCGAGGCGACGAGCGCCTGGGAACCGTCGCCGCCGGCCATGCCGATCAGATCGGCGCCCCGCGCGACCGCGTCCTCCGCCAGCTGCTTCAGGTCGTCGCCGGGGCTCACGACGACGGGCTCGATCCCGCGCTCCCGGCAGTGGTCGACGAGCCGGAAGCTTTTGGCCTTCCCACCGCCCGACTTCAGGTTAATGATCAGGACCGGCCGTTGTGGCTTCGCCGGCGGCCCGGAGGCCGACACGTCGTCCGGTCCGGACGGCGGGCGGAGCGCCCACCCGGCGGCCGCGGACGAGAGGCCGCCCAGGACGAGCCCCACGATGAGCACGCCCAGGCTCTCGCTGACCAGGACCACGACGATGAAGACGGCCAGCGCGACGACGGCAACGGCGGCCGCAACCGCGCGCCTCATTCCACGCCGGGACAGGACGTACCACGCGGCCACCACCGCCGTCGCCAGCGCCACCACACTGATCAGCACCACCCACCACCGCGCGAGTGCCTCGACGGTGAGATAGATGACGACCGAGGCGAGTGCGACGAGCGCACCCACCGCGGCGAGCCTCCGGGACCAGGACGGGCGGGCGACTCCGCTGCCAGCGCCGGTCATGTCACGTCTCCCGTTCAGGGGCCGACCTTTCCGGGGGTCGCCAGGTCGCCCCGGTGTCGGCGACGTACCGCTCGACGGCCTCGTCGAGGGTCGGGAAGAAGTGGTCCGGGTTGATCGTGCGGGTCAGCTCGTACCGTTCGATCTTCTCCCGCACCGGGTCCTTCATCTCGGCGAAGACCAGCGAGACGCCCCGGGCGTTCAGCCACTCGTCGAGCTCCTGCAGCATGTCGGAGGCGGTCGTGTCGACGTCGGTGACCGGCTCGGCGGCGATCAACACCCACCGCAGGTCCGAGCGTTGCTCGGCCATCTCCCGAACCGTCTCGCTGAAGGTGCGCGCGTTGGCGAAGATCAGCGGCGCGTCGAACCGGTAGACGACCAGACCGGGCAGCACCTCTGCGTGGGGGTAGCTGGCCGTGTCGTGGAGCCCGTCGACGCCCTCCACCCGGCCGAGTTCGGCCTGGTGCGGCCACCACAGCCGCCGGAACACGTTGAGGATCGACAGCCCCACTGCGATGAGGATGCCGGGCAGCACCCCCAGCAGCGCCACGCCGAGCAGGGCGATGATCGACAGCGCGAACTCCACCCGTCGCTGCTTCCACAACCGGCGGGTGCCGGCGATGTCGGCGAGCGACAGGGCGGCAGCGATCACGACGGCACCGAGCGTCGGCTGGGGCACGTACCGCATCGCCGAGGTGGCGAAGAGCAGCAGCAGGGTGATCGCCACGGCTCCGACCACGCCGGTCACCTGGGTGCGCGACCCTGCCTGCTCCGACACCGCCGTGCGCGACCCGCTCGTGCTCACCGGGAACCCCTGGAACAGCCCGGCCGCGATGTTGGCCGCACCGATGCCGACCATCTCCTGGTTGCCGCGGACCTGTTCGCCGCGCCGTGCCGCGAACGACGACGCCGTCGACATCGTGTCGGCCAGGGCCACCACGGCGATCGCCAGCGCACCCAGGACCAGTGGTGGCACGTCGTTCAAGGAGACCGACGGGATGGTGAGCGGCGGGAACCCCTGCGGCAGCACGCCGATGGTGTCGACGCCGTGCGCCTCGAGGTCGAAGGTGTTGACGGTGACCGCGGCCAGCACCACCACCACGAGGACCGCGGGAACGCGCGGCAGCAGCCGCTGCAGCAGCAGGATCCCGACCAGCGACCCGATGCCGAGCACCGCGGCCGTGGCGTTGGCGTCGCCGTTCGCCAGGCCGGAGACGAATGCGCGAGTCTCGTCGATGAACCCCTCCGCGTCGACCGAGAACCCCAGCAGCTTGGGCAGCTGGCCCACGACGATGGTGAGGGCCAGCCCGTTCATGTAGCCGATCTGGGTCGGCTTCGACAGCAGGTCGGCGACGAAGCCGAACCTCGCCAGCCCCGCGGCGACCATGACGACGCCGACCAGGATGGCAAGGAACGAGGCGAGCACCACCGCCCGCGCCGGGTCACCGTTGGCGAGCAGGAGAGGGGCGATGGTCGCGGCGATCATCGGCCCGAGCGACGAGTCGGGCCCGAGCACCAGCACACGGGAGGGCCCGAAGACGGCGTAGCCGAGCAGGCAGAGGATCGAGGTGTACAGGCCTGTGACGGGCGGCAGGCCGGCCAGCTGCGCGTAGGCCATGCCCTGCGGGACGAGCAGCGCTGTCAGGACCAGGCCGGCGATGACATCCCGCGGCAGCCACGCGGCCTGGTACGACCTCAGCACCGTCACACCCGGCACGTACGTCGCCAGCAGACCGCCCTGGCGGACCTCCGGCGGACCGGTCGAGACTGTCACGGCGTCACTCCAGCGGGCTGGCAGGGCGGCCGACTCGGGTCGGGACGAGTTTTGCGGGGCCTCGGAATGCAACGGTAAGGGGTATTCAACCCTCCCGGACCCGCCGGAGAAGGATCACCGGCGTGGCGGGGCGCGGACCCTACGGGTGCGATCGCCGCTCGGGCTGCTGCCGTCGGCGCGGGCCGTCCCCTATGCTCCGAGACGTGTTGATCCTCGGCCTGATCCTCATGGGAATGATCGTCGGCGCGGCCGCCCAGCTCATCGTCGGGCGCTCGGGGCGCGGCATCGACTGGCCGACGGCGTTCGCGTGCGGCCTGATCGGCTCGTTCGTCGGCGGGCTGCTGTCCAGCCTCCTCGCCGGCGACGGGCTGGCCTTTCGCCCCAGCGGGCTGATCGGATCGTTCGTCGGCGCGATCATCGTGACCCTAGTCTGGCAGTGGTGGCGCGGCCGCCCCGCCCGCTCGACCTCGTAACCGGCCGTCGCGGGCTTCACACGATCGCGAGTTCCTTCGGTCGCAGGTTGCAGGGCTCGTTGCCCTCCTCTGTACACACGACGATGTCCTCGATCCGCGCTCCGTGCCGGCCCTCGAGGTAGATCCCGGGCTCGATGGAGAACGCCATGCCGACCTCCAGCACGGCGGGGTTCGTGGCCACGATGTAGGGCTCCTCGTGAACCTCCAATCCGATGCCGTGCCCGGTGCGGTGGATGAAGTTGGGCCCGTAGCCCGCGTCGGCGATCATGTCCCGGCCGAGTGCGTCGAGGTCCGCCGCGGTGATGCCGGGCGCGGCCGCGGCGCACTGCGCGATCTGCGCCTCGCGTAGAAGCTCGTAGTACGCCTGGAATTCCTTCGGCGGCTCGCCGATGCAGTAGGTGCGCGTCGAGTCGGAGAAGTATCCGTCGGGCATGGCACCGCCGACGTCCACGACCACTGGCTCGCCGGGCCGGATGACACGGTCCGACACCTCGGCGTGGGGACTCGCGCCGTTCGGGCCCGAGCCGATGATGACGAAGTCCACCGTCGCATGGCCAGCGGCGAGGATGGCGTCCGCGATGTCCCTGCCGACCTCCCGCTCGGTGCGGCCCGGCCGCAGGAACCCGGGCACCTGCTCGTGGACCAGATCGATGGCCGCACCCGCCCGGCGCAACGCGTCGGCCTCCGCCGGCGTCTTCCGCATCCGCAGCGGGGAGACCACCGGGCCCGCGGCGACCTGTTCCACGTCGGGCAGGCGCCGCCGGAGGTCGAGCACCCGCACCGCCCACATGTGGTCGTCCAGGGCCAACCGCGTGGCCGAGCGCGGGAGCATGCCGACGAGGCGGCCGATCGAGTCCTCGGTCTCCCGCCATTCCACGATCTCGATGCCGAGCTCGCCGGCGGTGGTCGATCGGGCGAGGGGGACCTCCAGCTCCGGCACCAGCAGCATCGGGTCGCCCTCGGCGGGCGCCACGAGGCAGGTGATGCGCTCGGATGAGGCGTCGGCGTTGTAGCCGGTGAGGTAGCGAAGGTTCGGCCCCGGTGTGACGAGCAGGGCTGCGATGCCCTGCTCGGCGGCGCCCTGCTGCGCGCGGCGCAGCCGGCCGAGAAACTCCGCGGGCGGGAAGTCGGACATCTGTGGCCCCTCTCGGCGGGATCGGTCGAGGCGCGGCGTCGAGGCCCGACAGTATCCGCGGGAGGCGTTCCACTCTCCAGAGCCTCGGGCGGTGCCCTGTCCGGGCCGGGACCGACGTGCCAGGCTGGGGACGGCGCCGAGCTTCATCGGAGGTGGGTTCGTGAGCGCTGACGGGCGGCCGGAACCCTCGCCAGCCACCGGCCCCTCGCCGCGATCCACGAGCCGATCGCGCTACGTCATCGGCGGAATCGTCGTGCTCGCCGTGCTGGTGGCCGGGGCACTCGGCCTCCTGGTCGGGCGGGCGACCGGCAGCGACGCGCGGGTGGTGTCCAGCAGCGGGTCCCCGAGCGTGTGCCCGGCGACCGACGTGGCCCGGTCGACCCTGCCCTCGGTGGTCACAATCCTGACGACGAGCGCACAGGGCGCGGGCGGCAACGGGACGGGCGAGATCATCCGCAGCGGCGGCTACGTGCTCACGAACGACCACGTCATCGCGGCCGCAGCCGACGGCGGGACCGTGTCGGTCCGGTACAGCGACGGCAGCGGGTCGGCCGCGACCATCGTCGGCCGCGACCCCTCCACGGACCTCGCCGTCGTCCAGGCGAACGACGGTGCGCAGAACCGCCCGCTGATCCCGATCGGGTCGTCCGAAGGCCTGCAGGTCGGCCAGCCCGTCGTCGCCCTCGGCGCGCCCCTGGGCCTGTACAGCACGGTGACCGCGGGCATCGTCAGCGCGCTCGGGGGCCCGCTCGTGGACTGCGCCGGCCGGCTGGTCGGGGTGAACACCGCGATCGCGACGGTGCCGAACGCCGCCGGGGTGTCCGGTGGAGGCAGCGTCGGGCTCGGATTCGCGATCCCGGTGGACATCGCGATGCCCATCTCCGAAGCGCTGATCACCAAGGGCCACGCGGGTCACCCCACGCTGGGGCTTCAGGCGCAGCCGCTGCCGTGGTTCACCGACCCCGCCACCGGGAAGATGACCGGCCTGGCCGTCACCGAGGTCGACCCCGGCGGTCCCGCCGAGGCGGCGGGGTTGAAGGTCGGCGACATCATCGTCGCGGTCGACGGGCACCCCGCCCGCAGCGTCGACCCCTTGACGCTGGCCACGCTCACACGAGAGGTCGGCGACTCCGTGGAGATCACCTATCTTCGCGACGACAGGTCCGCCACGACGAAGATCGTCCTGGCCGCCGGCTCCTAGCAGGGCCGTCGGCCGGCCACTCCGGGGAGGTGACCGGCGTGCGCGGCTCACGGCGTCGGTGGGTGGTCACCGGCGTCGTCGTGGTCGTCCTGGTCGCGGCGCTGGTGGTGGCCTGGCCGAGCGTGCGGGTCTACACGGGTGTCGCCCCTCCGCGGCAGTTCTACGAGGCGCTCGACCCGGCCCTGCCGCCCGGCCACTCCGGCGTGCTCGGGGTCGCGCACAACGCGGGCAACAACCCGGGCACGACCGACGCCGCGCTCCGCTCCGGCGCGGACGTCATCGAGATCGACGTGATCTCAGCCCGCGGGCAACCCGTGGCCGGACGTGAGCAGGGGTGGCGATGGCTGGCCGAGCGCCTGTTCCGAGGGCCGACGCTGGCCGAGGCCTGGGATGACGCCGCGGACGCGGGCATCGTCAAGCTGGACCTCCAGCAGAACGACCGGCCGCTGCTGGACGACGTGGTCGCCTTCGTCGCCCCGCGGTCGGCGTCCCGCCGAGTGATGATCTCGACCCGTGACGCCGCGGCCCTGCTCTACCTCCGGCCGAGGCTGCCTGACGTCACGCTGCTGTTCAGCGCCGCCTTCCCCGACGCCGTGGAACGGCTCCGCTCCGACGCGGCCCTGATCGGGGCGATCGGCGGGGTGTCGGCGTTCCAGGGGCTCGTCGATCCGACCCTGGTGACCTGGGCCCACCAGCACGGCCTGCTGGTCCTGGCCTGGACCGTGAACGACGGCGAACGCCTCCAGGCGATCGTCGGGATGGGCGTCGACGGTGTGACGACGGCCAACCTCGCGGTGCTGCGGGCGCTCGCCTGAGCGGTTCAACTCCCGAACGTCTGCTCGGTCAGCGCAGCCTCGGCGACCAGGATGAGGTCGGCGGCGGACCGGCCCAGCGCGACCCGGTGTTCGCCTCCGGCGATGTGCCATGCCCCATCTCGCTCGTCGAAGCGCGCCAGGAGCCGCGGGTCGGCCGTCACCGTCACGCGACGCGAATCGCCCGGTCGCAGCTGCACGCGCTCGAAGCCGAGCAGGCGCATGCGCGGCTCGCCCGCCGCCTCGGTCAGGTAGAGCTGAGGGACGTCGGCGCCGTCCCGACCACCGGTGTTGGTGACGGTGAGGCTCGCGGTGATCGTGTCGCCGCCGCTGACCTCCAGGTCGCTGTAGTCGAAGCTCGTGTAGCTGAGGCCGTGGCCGAAGGCGAACAGCGGCTGCTCCCGCTGCCGCGCGAACCAGCGGTAGCCGACTTCGGCGCCCTCGTCGTAGTGGACCGTGACCGGCGTGCCCCAGGGCGTGCCGAGGCCGGGTAGCTCCGGCCGGGGTGTGTGCGAAAGGTCCGCCGGGAAGGTGATCGGCAGGCGGCCGGACGGGTTCACGCTCCCCGTGAGGATCTCCGCGATGGCCCGGCCGCCGGCCTGCCCGGGGTACCACGCCTGGACGACGGCGCCGACCCGGTCGAGCCAGGGCATCGACACGGGATTGCCGGTCTCCAGCACGACGATCGTGTTGGGGTTGGCGGACGCCACGGCCTCGATCACGGCGTCCTGACCCCAGGGCAGGGCCAGGTCCGGGTTGTCGAAGCCCTCGCCCTCCAGCCGGATCCCGAACACGACGGCGACGTCCGATCGCCGTGCCAGCATCGCCGCCTCTGCCGGGCTCATCCCCGGGTCGAAGTCGATCTGCGCGCGGGGAAGCGCCCTTCGCAACTCCGCAAGGGGCGAGGACGGCAGCAGGAAGAGGCTCCGGGTGGATCCCATGATCCCGGGACCGCCGACGGGGATGACCGCCGCGTACCCGCCCGGCGGGACGACGGCGCTCGAGCCGGTGCCTTCCGGCACCCCGACGTGGGCGTAGCCACCGATCACCGCGATGCGGGTGGCCGCGCCGGCCGCGAGCGGCAGCGCGCCGTCGTTCTTCAGGAGCACGATTCCCTGGCGGGCGGTCTCGAGCGCCATCTCGTTGTGCCGGGCCATGTCGACATCGGGCGGCGTCCCCCACGCGTCGACGCCGACCGCGTACATCGAGCGCAGGATGCGGCGCACCATCTCCGACAGGCGCTCCTTCGGCAGCCCGCCGTCGGCGTACGCCGCCCTGAGCCGGTCGGTGAACGCCTCGGCATGCCAGAGCAGGACGTCGATCTGGAGACCGCACTCCTGGTCGAGCCCGGCGAGGGCGAACTCCCAGCTCGGGGTGGCCCCCCAGTCGGACATCACCCAGCCGGGGTAGCCCCAGGCGCCCTTGAGCGTCTCCTGGAGGAGCACGCGGTTGCCGCCGGCGTACTCACCGTTGATCTTGTTGTAGGCGGTCATGACCGAGCCGGGCTGGGCGCGCTCGATGGCGATCTGGAAGGCGAGCAGGTCGGACTCGCGATGCGCGGCCGGATCGATGACGGCGTCCAGCCAGTGTCGGTTTGTCTCGTTGCAGTTGAGCGAGTAGTGCTTGATGGTCGAGATGACGCCCTGGCTCTGGATCCCGTTGACGGACTCGGCGACGAGGGCCGCGCTCAGCAACGGGTCCTCGGAGAGGTATTCGAAGTTGCGGCCGTTGCGCGGGTCGCGCGCGAGGTTGATGCCGCCGGCCAGCAGCACGTTGAACCCCCTGCTGCGCGCCTCACGTCCGACCATCTCGCCGGAGGCACGCGCCAGCGCGGGGTTGAAGCTGGCGCCGAGCGCAAGACCCGCCGGCAATGCGGTGGCCGTGTCCCCCTCCCGGTATCCGGGGTTGGTGATGCCCAGGCTCGCATCGCTCATCAGCAGCGCCGGGACGCCCAGGCGCGGCACGCCGGGGACGTAGCCCGCGCTCATCGGCAGGCCCTCGGGGATCCGCTCGTGGCGTACCGGGTTGAGCAGGTTGGCACCCATGACGCAGACCAGCAGCGAGAACCGTTCGTCGTCGGTCATCTGCGCTTCGGTCTCGCGCGCCCGCGCATCGGGCGCGCCTGACGTGCCCGTCGGTGTGTCCCGCTGCGCCATGGCATCCTCCCTACGCGACGCCACGCATGCAGCCGCGGGTGACCGTGGCGGCGTGAGGTGGCCCGTTCCTTCTCAACGTGAGAGCGAGACTACGACCGCGGCCGGAGCACAATACCCGTGATCGCGCGGCGCTGGACGGACGCCACCTCCAGCGTCCATCCCTCCAGGTCGACGGTGTCGCCGGGTCGCTCGGGGATGCGCCCCAGCAGAGCCAGGGTCAGCCCTGCAATCGTGGTGTAGTCACCGCGGGGACGTTCGGTGAACTCCACGCCGAGGTCGGGCAGATCGTGCACGGGGAAGGTGCCCGGCAGGTTCAACGTCCCGTCGGGTCCGGCCAGAACGGACAGGACATCCCGGTCGGCCTCGTCGTAGATCTCGCCGACGATCTCCTCCAGCAGGTCCTCGAGCGTGACGATGCCGGTGACCGAACCGTGCTCGTCCACGACGAGGGCGAACTGCTGCCGTTCGGCCCGGAACCCGCGGAGGGCATCGGAGACCCGTACGGTGTCGGGCCAGACCACCGGCTGCCAACAGACCTCGGTGACCGACTCGCGGGCGGCCAGGAGGTCACGCAGGCTGACCACGCCGAGGACGTCGTCCAGGCCGTCTGGCCCGACCACCGGTGCCCGGGAGTGGCCGGAGCTCGCCAGGTCCCTGCGGGCCTGGTCCAGCGACGAGGTGACGGGCACGGTGAAGACCGATCCCCGGGGAACCAGGACGCGCCGGAGGATCCGTTCATGGATCTCCATCGCACCCATGATGATCGTGCGCTGCTCCTGGTTGAGGCCGCGGTGGCCGGCGACGAGGTCCCGCAGCTCGTCCGGGGTGAGCTGTTGCTGGCCGGTCTCCGGGTCGCCGCCGAAGAGCTGGACGATCAGGTCGGTGGCGGCGCCGAGCCCCCACACGACGGGGCGGGAGAGCCCGGCCAGCACGTCCAGGGGGCGAGCCACCAGCAGGGCCCAGGGCAGGGCGAACTGCATGGCCAGCCGCTTCGGCGCGAGCTCACCGAAGACCAGGGTGAAGAAGCTGAGCACGACCGTCACGACCGCGATCGCGATCGGCTCGGCCGCACGGCCGAGCGGGTCCAGCAGCGGGGCGAGCCGCTCGGCGATCGTGACCGCCGCGGTGGCCGAGGCCAGGAAGCCGGCCAGGGTGATCCCGACCTGGATGGTGGCCAGGAAGCGGTTGGGGTTGCGGACCAGCCGGACCAGAGCGCGCCCGGCGCCCGTGCCGGTGCGCTCGACGTGGCGCAGCTGCCCCTCCCGCAGGGAGATCAGCGCGATCTCGCTGCCCGCGAGGACGGCGTTGAGCAGGATCAGCGCACCCAACAGGACGAGCGTGACCCAAAGACTGTTCACGCGCTCAGTCTGAACCGCCGCGCTGCCCTCGGCTCCCCCAAGCCGCTCACGCGACGCCGTGTCCGCCCGGGGGGCAATGGATTACTTGCTCAGGGAGGTCTCCAGAGCGTCGAGGATCTGGTCGAGATACCTGTACCAATCGCGGTCTTCGGGGCCGAATGATGCGAGCAGCCAGGCGCCTATCACGAAGACCATGCGGGTGACGACTTCGGCCGGGAGCCTACCTTCCAGAGTGTGTTGGTCGGCGAGGGCAGCCAGGAACGCATAGGGGCGGAAGGTTCATCAAATTCGGCCCAGGATTCCATCTGGCAGAACGATCCGGCCAGAGCGTGGAGTTGCTCCTCATCGGGGCGCTGGCCCTGGTGAATGTCGAACAGAGCAAAGAGATCCACTGCTGACGCGAGATTCACCGAATCCTGGACCGCCTTGTCCCCCCCCCGGCGACCATGGCTTCGACAGCCGCAGCGCTTCGGCCAGGATCCCTTCCGATCGCCGCCGCGAAGGCTTCCCGGACCAGCGGTTCGACGTCCATGTTGACCTGCAC
>JBKPQU010000238.1:0-3526 GCA_046734255.1 Actinomycetota bacterium | reverse complement strand
GGTCCATGTGCCTCCGGCGGAGGAGGAACGGGCGCAGTTCCTGCTTGACGAACAGCGACAGCAGCTTCGCGTGGACGACGCGGCCGCCGCCGGCGACCCACCGGTGGTCGAAGGCCCCGCCGTTCGGGACGAGCGTCCCGGTCGGGGTCAGCGCCCGGCGGAGGCTCGACAGCGGGTGGTTCCCGACGTTGTCCAGGATGACGTCGTACCGCTCGCCGCTGCTCGTGAAGTCCTCCCGGGTGTAGTCGATCACGTGGTCGGCGCCGAGGGATCGGACGAGCTCGAGGTTCCTCGTGCTGGTGACGCCGGTGACCTCGGCGCCGAGCGACTTCGCGATCTGCACCGCCAGGCTGCCGATGCCGCCGGAGGCTCCGTTGATGAGCACGCGCTGCCCGGGTCGCACCTCTCCCTGGTCCCGGAGGGCCTGGAGGGCGACCTGGCCGGACTCGGGGACGGCGGCGGCCTGCTCGAACGACAGGCGATCCGGCTTGAGGACGAGCGCGTCTTCACTCGTGACGGCGTATTCGGCAAACGAGCCGTCGGTCCATCCGAAGACGGCGTCACCCGGCCTGAATCGCGTCACGCCCTCGCCCACGGCCTCGACGACGCCCGCCACGTCCGTACCCCGGACCGGGATCTTCGGCTTGCCGAATCCGTACACCGGGCGGGCGACGTACGGCAGGCCACTGGTGATCGCCCAGTCCCCGGGGTTGACGGCGGCGGCCCGCACGCGGAGGAGGACCTTGCCGGCGCCGATGCCCGGCTTGTCGATCTCCTCCAGCCTCAGCTGCTCGGGCAGGCCGTAGGTGTCCTGAACGATGGCTTTCATCGGGGTCTCCAGATGTGTCCGTTGGTTGCGTACGGCGTACGCGTACAACGTACGCTACAGTGTACGCATGAGCTCGGTCAAGAAGGCCCCCCTGACCCGTGATCGGGTCCTGGACGCAGCCATCACCCTGGCGGCCAGGGACGGGATCGAGTCGCTCACCATGCGCCGCCTCGGCGAGGAGCTCGGGGCCGGGCCGATGTCGCTGTACCGCCACGTCGCGAACAAGGACGACCTGATCGACGGCATCGTCGACCTCGTCTTCACCGAGATCGGCCTGCCTCCGGACGGCGTGGACTGGAAGGAGGCGATGCGCCGGCGGGCGATCTCGGTCCGCGACGTCCTCTCCCGCCACCGCTGGGCGATCGGCCTGATGGAGTCGCGACGGAACCCCGGCCCGGCGAACCTGCGCCACCACGACGCGGTGATCGGCTGCCTCCTCGCTGGCGGCTTCGACATCGCGATGGTCGCCCACGCCTACTCCCTGCTGGACAGCTACATCTACGGCTTCGCGGCCACGCAGATGAACCTGCCGTTCGAGACCGACGAGGAGGTGGCCGAGGTCGCCGAGACCATGCTCCGGCCGTTCCCGCTGAACGCGTACCCGAACCTGATGCAGATGCTTACCGGCCACGTCATGAAGCCCGGCTACGACTACGGCGACGAGTTCGCCTACGGCCTGGACCTGATCCTCGACGGTCTCGAGCGGGCACGCGACGCGGCCTGAGCGGGGCCCGGAATACCACCCGTCGAAGCCCGATTGGTGCTGACGAGCAATCGACGGCTGACGTCCGGACGGAGGGTTCGAATGCGAGCGCTGCAGTTCACGAGGTATGGCGGTCCGGAGGTACTGGAGTGGGCGGAGGCCCCCGATCCGCACGCCGGGCCGGGGCAGGTCAGGATCGCGGTGCGCGCGGCCAGCGTGAACCCGATCGACGGGAAGATGGTGACCGGGGCCACCTCCGGCGGCAAGCCGATGGAGGGCGTGGGTTACCTCGGCTTCGACGCGGCCGGTGTGGTGGACGAGGTCGGCGAGGGCGTCACCGGTGTGTCCGTGGGCGATGACGTGCTGGGCCGCGGCCGGGGCACCCAGGCGGAGTTCGCCGTGCTGGACTCCTGGGCGGCCAAGCCGCCGTCCGTCGACTGGGCGGTGGCCGCCGCGGCCGGTGTCGCCGGTGAGACCAGCGAGCGCGGGCTTCGCCTGCTCGGCGTCAAGGCCGGCGACACCGTGTTCGTCGACGGCGGCGCCGGTGGAGTCGGAGCGGCGGCCGTGCAGATGGCGGTCGCCCGGGGAGCGACGGTGATCGCGTCGGCCGGTGAGGGCAACCAGGACTACCTGCGCGAGATCCGCGCGACCCCGGTGCTCTACGGCCCGGGTGTGGCCGACCGTGTCCGGGACGCCGCGGGCGGGCAGGTCGACGCGGTGTTCGACGTCGCCGGCAAGACCCCGGTCGAGGACCTGGTCAGCCTCGTGTCCGAGCCGTCCCACGTCGTGAGCATCGCCAACTTCACGGCCGGTGAGGCCGGCGTCCGGGTGACCGGTGGCGACGCGGACAGCCAGCCCATGGAGGCCCTGTCGGAGGTCGCCGACCTGCTGGCCGAGAACAAGCTCGTGATCAAGGTGCAGACCTTCCCGTTCGAGCGCGCCGCCGAGGCCTACGGCATCAGCCTGGGCGGTCACGTCCGCGGGAAGCTCGTCCTCGTCCCCTGACCGCCGGCCGAGGAGAGATCAAGTAGCTTCCCCCCATGCGGACCGGGGCAGGCGGGCTGGCTGAGGATCTGACCAGGCAGATCGACGTCCTTCGCGAGCCCGAGCCGGCATACGCCCACGTGCTCGAGCTCGTCCGGGACGGGATGCCATCGCTGACCCCCGACCTGGAGCGGGCCTGGCAGGCGCGTTCGTTCTTCGCCTGGTACGACCGCCCGCTGCTGCTGCTCGCCTCGCTCCGGAACGACGCGCTGGCCGAGGGCACGTCGCATCCCCTGTGGGCCGTGGTCGGCGAGCCGGCGCCGGATGTCCCGCTGCCCACCGTGGCGCAGCTGCGGGAGGCCGTCACCCCGTCGCGGGCCCGGTTCTGGGACGCGGTCACCCGGCGGACCGTGCAGACCAACGAGACCTCACGCGCCGTGGCCTGGCTGTGGCCGGCGGCTCTGCTCGCCTCGGTCGACCCTCACACCCCCCTCCACCTGGTCGACGTCGGCGCGAGCGCCGGCTTGAACCTCGTGGCCGACGACCCGGCGCTGCACACATCGTGGACGGTGGACGGCGAGGGGCCGCTGCGCATCGGTGACCTTCCGCCGATCGGCACGCGGCTCGGGCTGGACCTGAACCCGATCGATGTCCGCGACCCGGACGACGCGCGCTGGCTCCGGGCGTGCGTATGGCCGTCCGACCGCGAGCGCGGGCGGCGGCTCGAGGCCGGGATCGCCGCGTTCCTGCGGGCGGTCGAGCTGGGGGAGCCACCCGAGCTGGAGCTCTGTCCGATCGAGGAGGTCCCGACCCGTGCGGCCGGCGTGGGTGCTGGCGCGCGCCTGTTCATGCTCCAGACGATCGTCCGGGACTACCTGTCGCCGGAGCGGCAAACGGCTTACGAGCGCGGGCTGAACGACCTGATCGCCGACCGGCCTCCCGGGAGGGTGCTCTGGATCGAGCTCGAGGTCGATCCCGCAAGGGGATCGACGGATCGCATCATCATCCTG
>JBKPQU010000237.1:0-8858 GCA_046734255.1 Actinomycetota bacterium | reverse complement strand
CGGCGTGACGCCGTGGGCTTCCGGTAGGCACGGTGTCACGCCGTGGGCATCCGGGATTGGTGCGACGCCGCACAGTTGGCCCCGAAGGGGGTAGGGCGCCGGCGGGGTCGCGTCACAGGGGACGGCGAACCACCACGAGATCGTCGGGTGCGGGGCGTTCGGCCGCGCGGTCGAGAAGGCTGAACACCTGACGGACGAAGGCTTCCTCGTCGTCGAGGATGTCCCGTGGGGCAATCGGAAGCACGAGGACGCCGTGCACGGTCAACAAGCGCTGCCGCGCCTGAGTCCGGCGGTACTGTTGCGGGCCCAGATGCCAAGCCATGGAGTCGATCTCCATCGCTGCCGCGACGTCCTCCCAGTAGGCATCGGGCCGAGCCAGCACCTGGCCAGTCGCCGTCCGCAGCTCGACGTTCCACAGCGGCGCCGGGACGCCGTGCTTCGCGAGGACGTCCCTGGCACGCGCCTCGGCCACGGACCTCACTCCCACGGACATCTCTGCCAGCGTCCGCCTCGACAACGCGGTTCGCTGACGCGCGGCTGATCTCACCTCGACGGTCAAGGCATCGAGATCGCAGATGCCGCGCTGCACGGCGCCTGCGACGAGATCACGAACGCAGTCCAGATCCTCCAAGTGGCGGCAGGCGTCGATGGTTGCGCGGGCGGCGCCCGCCCAGGGGAGCCCCTGTTTCGGCAGCGCCAGAGGCATCCGCCTGGTGCGCTCGATCCGGACGAAGCCGAACGAGCGGCGCTGCCGTTCGATCGGAACCAGCACGTGGATGACGGGACTGGTGGCGGCCGTCGGAGCCCCGTGGACTCGCAACGCATCCAGCCCTGTGATCACCGCTGCGTTGCCGGCGAAGCCCAAGGCAGCCAGCTGCCGTTCGCGATGACTGGGAGTGCCGCGGTGTGTCAGGACGACGCCAGGCAGGATCCGCTGCCACGGGCCCCTGCCGCCGATCCGATGACTGATCGTGGAGGCGTGCATGCCGAACGCGCGCAACTGTGCGTGGGTCAGGACTCGCTCGTGCGTCCGGATGAGCTCGTCCAACGCATCGCGGTCGACTGACAGGCGAGGCGACACGGCGGACATGGTGGCCCTCTCGGCCGCGCCCCGGGCCTTAGTCCCGTGAGCTGTGGATAACCGCGTCCCCGGCTGCGCGCCGGGGCCGCCCACTGTGCGGCGTTACGGTCATCGCCGTTGCCCACGGCGTCACGCCGTGCCTAGCGGAGGCCCACGGTGTCACGCCGTGGGCATCGGAGGGGGTGGGGGGGCGCCAGGGCGCGCGGTGGGCGGAGGTGTGCGGAAATATGGGCGATGTGAGCGAACAGGTGAACGACAGCCCGGTCGGATGGGTGGCCGACCACATCCGCAGCTACGTGGACAGCGGCGGGCAGGAGGGCCACGAGTGGCGGCCGGGGGTGCCGACGCTGCTACTGACCACGACGGGACGCAAGAGCGGCACCAAGCGGCGGACGGCGCTGATCTACGGCCGGGACGGCGAGGACTACGTGGTGGTCGCCTCGAAGGGTGGGGCGCCGAAGAACCCGGCGTGGTACCTGAACCTCGACGCGAACCCGGACGTCGACGTCCAGGTGTTCGACGACAACTTCCATGCCAAGGCGCACACGGCGGGCGGGAAGGAACGCGAGCGCCTCTGGGCGGTGATGACGCAGATCTGGCCGGCGTACGCGGACTACCAGACCAAGACGGCCCGCCAGATCCCCGTCGTCGTCCTCACCCCGTCGGGATAGGCCGGCATGCCGGACGTCACCCTCCCGCCGTCAGGGGCGACCCCGGGCGTGCCCGCCTACCTGGCCCTCCCGCCCGGTGAACCCCCGTGGCCGGGCGTGGTCGTCGTGCACGACGCGTTCGGGATCAGCGACGACATGCGCGCGCAGGCCGACTGGCTCGCCTCGGCGGGCTACCTGGCGGTCATCCCCAATCTCTACGCGCCGGGCGGCATCCGCTGCGTGCTCGCCGTCTTCCGGTCCATGCGGGCACGAAAGGGTCCGGCGTTCGAGGCGATCGAGCAGGCCCGGACCTGGCTCGCCGCCCGGGACGACTGCACCGGGGACACGGGCGTGATCGGGTTCTGCATGGGCGGCGGGTTCACTGTGCTGCTCGCGCCGCTGCCGGGCTGGTCCGCGGCCAGCGTCAACTACGGCATGGTGCCCCGGGACGCCGACGAGCTGCTCGCCGGCTCCTGCCCGGTCGTGGGCAGCTTCGGCGGCCGCGACCGGCCGCTGCGCGCGGCGCCCGGCCGGATGGAGCGGGCCCTGGACGCCGCCGGCGTCCCGCACGACATCAAGGAGTACCCGCAGGCCGGGCACGCCTTCATCAACGAGGTCCACGCGCCGTTCCCGCTCGGCACGCTGCTTCGCGTCATGGGGACCGGGTACCAGCACGAGGCCGCCGAGGACGCCCGGCGGCGCATCCTCGCCTTCTTCGACACCCACCTGAAGGGCACCGCGAAGCGCACCTGAAGGGCACCGCGAAGCGCACCTGAAGGGCAGCTGACGGGCGAGGCCTCGGCGACCGGCTGATGACACCTGTCATGGCCAGGGGATGACGCAGCGACCAGGGCATCGAGGCCGGCCGGCGGCAGCATCGTGGGCATGCAGTCATCGATGAAACAGGACGAAGGCCCCGTCCAGAGCCGCACCGGAACGGTCGCCGCAACGTCGGTGCCGGCCGTGTCGCTCCGCGGCGCGGTCAAGCGCTTCGGGACGGTCACGGCAGTCGCCGGCATCGACGTGACGATCGCCCCCGGCGAGGTCGTGGCCTTCCTCGGCCCGAACGGCGCCGGCAAGACCTCCACGCTCGACATGCTGCTCGGCCTCAGCCGGCCGAACGCGGGCGACGTCGCGGTGTTCGGCCACAACCCGGTGGACGCCGTCACGCGCGGCATGGTCGCGGCCGTCATGCAGACCGGCGGGCTGCTGAAGGACCTCACGGTCGCCGAGACGCTGCGGCTGACCGCATCGCTGTTCCGGTCACCGAGGCCGGTGGACGAGGTGCTCCAGCGCGCCGGGATCACCGCGATCGCCGACCGGCGCGTCGGCAAGTGCTCCGGCGGCGAGCAGCAGCGGCTGCGGTTCGCGATGGCCCTGCTGCCCGACCCGGACCTGCTGATCCTCGACGAGCCGACCACCGGCATGGACGTCGAGGGCCGCCGGGCCTTCTGGGCGGCGATCCGCGAGGACGCGAAGCGCGGCCGGACCGTGCTGTTCGCGACCCACTATCTGGAGGAGGCCGACGCCTACGCCGACCGGATCGTGCTGATCAGCAGGGGCAGCATCGTCGCGGACGGCTCGGCCGCCGAGGTGAAGAACATGGCCGCCGGGCGCACGGTCAGCGCCACGCTGCCCGACGCGGACCAGGTCGCGCTGGCCGCGTTTCCCGGCGTGACGTCGGTCGAGGTGCGCGGGGACCGGGTCCGCCTGCAGTCCAGCGACTCCGACGGCGTCCTGCGCTACCTGCTGCTGCACACCGTGGCCCGCGACCTGGAGGTCACCTCGCGCAACCTCGAGGACGCCTTCGTCGCACTGACCTCGGACCAACCCGACCCGAACGGGCACCGGCTCAACGGAGCCGGCCCGGACCACACCCAGCCCGCCGTTGCGGGCACGACCCGACGGAGCCAGTCGTGAGCGCCATCGTCAGTGACCGCCCGGCCGAGCACTACGCCCAACGCGGCGGGCCGGTTCTGTTCAGCCCCACCTACCTCGCCGTGGACCTGCGAAGGATCTTCCGCAACCGGCGCACGGTGATCTTCCTGGTGATCATGCCGGTGCTGTTCTTCGTCATGTTCGGCGGGCCGTACCGCGACAGCAATCCCATCGCCTTCGCGTACGTGATGGTGAGCATGGCCGTGTACGGCGCGATGATCGCCACGACCTCGGTCGGGGCGAGCGTCTCGCTGGAACGCTCGCTGGGATGGACCCGCCAGCTGCGGCTGACCCCGCTGCGCCCGGTCGGGTACGTGCTGGTCAAGCTGTTCGGCGCGCTGCTGGTCGGGATCATCCCGGTGGTCCTGGTGCTCGGCACCGGCGCCGCGCTCGGCGCGAACCTCTCCACCTCGGTCTGGCTGCAGTGCGGGTTCGCCGCGTGGATCTGCTCGATGGTGTTCGCCGCGTTCGGGCTCTGCGTGGCCTACCTGATCCCGGCCGAGAACGCCATGCAGGTGCTCGGCCCGCTGCTCGCGCTGCTGAGCTTCTTCGGCGGGCTGTTCGTCCCGCTCAGCCAGATGCCGGCCGTGCTTCAGGACATGGCGCCCTACATGCCCACGTACGCCGTGGGGCAGATCGCCCGCAGCCCGATCACCCACTCCGGCCTGACCGCCGGCCACGTCGGCCTGCTGGTCGCCTGGATCGTGATCTTCGGCATCGGCACCGCGGTGCTGTTCCGCCGGGACACCGCCCGCGCGTGAGCGAGCCGCACCGGCCCGGCGCCGTCCTCGGGGATCCCGGGGACGGCGCCGCCGCGCCCGCCGCGCCCGCGGCGGTCACGGACCCGGCTACCGTCGGATCCATGACCACCCCGACCCCTGCCGCTCGCCGGGCACCGGCCGAGCAGCTGGAGGGCCGCTGGCGCTGGGGGTGGCTCTTCGCGGGGCTATGGCTGCTGTACCTGATCCAGACCTTGCAACTGGTGCTCGACAACCCGCACATCGTGCTCCGGGTGATCGGGACGCTGGCCCTGGTCGCGTTCGGCGCGATCTACCTGTGGACGTTCTGGTACGTACGGCTTGTCCGGCGGGAGCTGCGGCACGTCAGCCCTCGCCGCCAGGCGATCACCATCGGCGCGATGATCTTGCTGATCGTCGTGACCGTGCTGATCGCCGGCGAGCTCGCCCTGGTCATGTGCACGTTCCTGGTCGTCACCGTGCTGTTCCTGCTGCCGACCCGACCGGCCCTGATCGTTTCCGGGCTGATCCTGCTCGCCGTGATGGCCGTGCAGCGGGTGTCGCACGGGAGGTGGACCAGCGACGACGGCGGCGTGATCGTCGGGATCCTCACCGCGGCGCTCGCGGTGTACGGCATCACCCGGCTGATCCAGCGCAACGCCCAGCTCGACCAGGCCCGGCGGGAGCTCGCCGCGCTGGCCGTGGCCGAGGAGCGGGAGCGCCTGGCCCGCGACCTCCACGACATCCTGGGGCACTCCCTCACCGTGCTGGCGGTCAAGGCCGAGCTGGCCGGACGGCTGGTCCGGCTGGACGTCGACCGGGCGGAACACGAGATCGGCGAGGTGGAGCGACTTGCCCGCGACGCCCTGGCCGACGTCCGCGCAGCCGTCTCCGGCTTCCGCGAGACGAGTCTCGCCGGGGAGCTGGTCACGGCGCGCGCCGCGCTCGATGTCGCCGGGATCGAGGCCGAGCTGCCGGGCGCGGTGGACGACGTGCCGGGGGAGCGGCGGGAGCTGTTCGGCTGGGCGGTACGGGAGGGCGTCACCAACGTCATCCGGCACAGCGGCGCCCGCAGGTGCCGCGTGGTCGTCAACGCTGACGGCGTCGAGGTGAGCGACGACGGCCGCGGCCCGGTCGCCGAGGTGGGTGCCGAGCGCGGGGGTGACCCGGCGCAGGCGACCGGGCACGGCCTGGCCGGGCTGCGGGAACGGGCCGCGGCGGTCGGTGCGGCGGTGACCGTCGGACGGTCGGCCGACGGCGGCTTCCGCCTCAGAGTGGGGTGGTAGCGGCGGTGAGCGCTCCCGTGCGCCTGCTGCTCGCCGACGACCAGGCACTGGTCCGCGGCGCGATCGCCTCCCTGCTGGACCTCGAGCCGGACCTGGAGGTCGTGGCCGAGGTGGGCCGCGGCGACGAGGTGGTGGACGCCGCCCGCAGGCACCGGCCGGACGTCGCCCTGCTGGATGTCGAGATGCCCGGCCTGGACGGGATCGCGGCCACCCGCGCCCTCCGCGCGGCGGTCCCCGCCTGCAAGGTGCTGATGGTGACGACGTTCGGCCGTCCCGGGTACCTGCGCCGTGCCCTGGAGGCCGGCGCCACGGGCTTCGTCGTCAAGGACACCCCCGCCCGCCAGCTGGCCGACGCCGTCCGCCGGGTGCATGCCGGGCTGCGGGTGGTCGACCCTGCGCTGGCCGCGGAGAGCCTGGCCACCGGTCCCAGCCCGCTGACCGAGCGGGAGACCCAGGTGCTGCACGCCGCGCGCGAGGGCGCCACGATCGCGGACCTCGCCGCGGCGCTGCACCTGTCCGAGGGCACCGTGCGCAACCACCTGTCCGCGGCGATCGGGAAGACCGGCGCGCGCACCCGCGCCGAGGCGGTGCGGTTGGCCGAGGAGGCGGGCTGGCTGCTGCCGGGGTGAGCCGCGAGCCACAATGGGCGGCGTGACCTTGCGGATCGGGCCGCACGCCCTGGCCACCCCGGTGGTTCTCGCGCCCATGGCCGGGATCACCAACCAGGCGTTCCGGCGGCTGTGCCGCGAGCAGATGGCGGCCGGCGGCGGTGACGGCGTCTTCGTCAGCGAGATGGTCACTTCGCGCGCCCTGCTGGAGCGCAACGCGGAGTCGCTGCGGCTGCTGAGGCATGACCCCGGGGAGCGGCCGCGCAGCGTCCAGCTGTACGGCGTCGACCCGGGCACGGTGGCCGCTGCGGTGCGCTTCGTGGCCGGTGAGGGCCTGGCCGACCACGTCGACCTGAACTTCGGCTGCCCGGTGCCGAAGGTGACCCGCAAGGGCGGCGGGGCGGCGCTGCCGTGGAAGTCCGGGCTGTTCGCCGAGATCGTCCGGCGCGCGGTCGCCGCCGCCGCGCCGTACGGCGTGCCGCTCACGGTGAAGATGCGCAAGGGCGTGGACGACGCCCACCTGACCTACCTCGAGGCCGGGGTGGTCGCCGAGTCGGAGGGCGCGGCCGCGGTGGCCCTGCACGCCCGGACGGCGGCGGACTACTACTCCGGCAGCGCCGACTGGACGGCGATCGCCGCGCTGAAGGAGGCGGTCACGACGATCCCGGTGCTCGGCAACGGCGACATCTGGTCCGCGGAGGACGCGCTGGCGATGCTCGCGGCGACCGGGTGCGACGGAGTCGTGGTCGGGCGGGGCTGCCTCGGCCGGCCGTGGCTCTTCGCCGACCTCGCCGCGGCCTTCGACGGGCGTCCGGACCGCGTGCGTCCCACGCTCGGCCAGGTGCTGGCGATGCTGCGCCGCCACGCCGTCCTGCTCGCCGAGTACTACGGCGACCAGGCCCGGGCCTGCCGGGACATCCGCAAGCACGTCGCCTGGTACCTCAAGGGCTACGTCGTCGGGCACGAGGTGCGGGCCGGGCTCAGCCTGGTGGACAGCCTGGCGAGCATGGACGCGATCGTCGCCGGGCTGGACGGCGAGCAGCCCCACCCCGGGGAGCCCGCGGAGGGGCCGCGCGGGCGGACGGGAGCCGCACGCCGGGTCAGCCTGCCCGACGGCTGGCTGGAGTGCCGAGACCTCGACCCCGCCGGGGCGGCGGACCTGCTCATGGCCGAGCTCGCCGTCTCCGGCGGGTGAGCCGCCCGATGCGGGACGGCGGCGCCGCGCCCGGCTACCACCGGCACGACCGGCAGCGGCACGTCGCAGAGGCGCCGAAGGACCCCCGGCGGGGGGAGTTCGCCCGCGATCGGGCCAGGGTCGTGCACTCCTCCGCGCTGCGCCGGCTGGCCGCCAAGACCCAGGTGGTCGGACCTGGGACTGACGACTTCGTCCGCAACAGGCTCACCCACAGCCTCGAGGTGGCCCAGGTGGGCCGGGAGCTCGGCGCGGCCCTCGGCTGCGACCCCGACGTGGTCGAGACGGCCTGCCTCGCCCACGACCTCGGTCACCCGCCGTTCGGGCACAACGGCGAGGCCGCCCTGTCCGAGATCGCCGCCGGCATCGGCGGGTTCGAGGGGAACGCCCAGACCCTGCGGCTGCTCACCCGGCTCGAGCCGAAGGTGATCGATCCGGTCACCGGCCGCAGCGCCGGGCTGAACCTGACCCGGGCGACCCTGGACGCCGCCACCAAGTACCCCTGGTCACGAGCGGAGGCCCCGGCCGGATCGGGGAAGTTCGGCGTGTACGCCGAGGACGCGGAGGTGTTCGCCTGGCTGCGGGAGGGCGCGCCGGCCGGTCGGCGGTGCATCGAGGCCCAGGTGATGGACCTGTCCGACGACGTCGCGTACAGCGTCCACGACGTCGAGGACGCCGTGGTCGGCGGTCACCTGGACCCGCGGACGCTGGATGATCCCGAGTCGGTGCTGCGGATCGCCGCGCAGGTGCGCGAGTGGTACCTGCCCGACGCGGGCCCCGACGAGGTGTCCGCCGCGATGCGGCGGCTGCAGGCGATGCCGGCGTGGGTGGGCAGCTTCGACGGCGGGCACGCGGCCCTGGCCGCGCTCAAGGACATGACCAGCCAGCTGATCGGCAGGTTCACCGGCGCGGTGGAGGACGCCACGCGGCAGGCGCACGGGTCGGGGCGGCTGACCCGCTACGGCGGGGACCTGGTGGTTCCCCGCGGAACGCTCTGCGAGATCACCGCGCTCAAGGGGATCGCGGCGGTGTTCGTGATGACCGCGGAGACGCGCAGGCCGGTCTACCGGCGGCAGCGGGAGCTGCTGGCGGAGCTGGCGGGGGACCTGATCCAGCGAGCCCCGGAGGCCCTGGAGCCGCCGTTCGGCACGGCCTGGAAGGAGGCCGCGGACGACGCCGGACGGCTGCGCGCCGTCCTCGACCAGGTGGCGTCACTCACGGACGCGAGCGCGATCGCGTGGCACCGCCGGGCGGCGGGTTACGAGAGCAGGTCGATGACGCTGCCGACGCCGGACTGAGCGCCCACCCCGTAGGCCTGCGGCCATCCGGAGCCGGCGGATCCCGGCGCGGGGGAGGAGTCCCCCTG
>JBKPQU010000236.1:0-15959 GCA_046734255.1 Actinomycetota bacterium | reverse complement strand
GTGCTGGAGACGGTGACCCCGTCCTCCAGCTTGCTGACCGTGAACGACAGGCCGGGCACGACGTTCTTGAACGTGTTCGAGGACGAGGTGATCTCGTAGGCGGTGTCGGGGTCGTCGCCGACGGTGATCTTCGCGTCACTGCCCTCGGAGAGCACGTTCAGGCCGGAGAAGCCGTCCAGCCCGTCGAGGGTGAAGGACGACGCCGCGCCGGTCGTGGAGGAGGCGACCTGCAGCCGGTAGTTGCCCGGCGATGTCTGCACGGCGGCGGCGGTCAGCCCGGCGGAGGCGCCGTTGATCGCGGAGACCACCTCGGACAGGGTGCCGCCGCCGACGTCGATCGTGGTCTGCGTGCCGTCGAAGGCAGTCAACGTGAGCGGCCCGGAGGCGACGACCGAGGAGGGTGAGGCGACGGCGTCGGCGGAGATCAGCGTGTGGGCGCGGGCCACCGAGGTCACGTCGAAGGTCAGGGTCCCACCCTGGGTGCCGGTTCCCGTCGCCGTCACCGAGGTTGAGGAGGAGGTGGCGCTGACGCCGTTCCAGTCCGACGTCCTGGCCACCGCGGATGCCTTGTCGAACAGACCCTTGAGCGCGGTGATCGCGGCGTTGTAGGCGTCGGCGGCCTTCTGCGCGTTCGTCTGCCGGGTCTGCAGCTGCTGCTGCTGCTGACCCTCGATCGCCATCAGCTGGTTGATCAGCGTGGCGGTGTCAAGTCCCGAGATCGCCCCGCTGACGCTGAACTGGGACATCGCGTCCCTCCCTGCTCCGTATGCCTTCCGTGCTCGCCCGGACCGCTTCGGCCCGGGGACGAGTCACCGGGTGGCGGCCGCCGTCAGATCGGCCGGCCGCCACCCGGGACGCGCTACTGCAGCAGTCGCAGGACGAGCTGCGGTGCCTGGTTGGCCTGGGCCAGCATCGCGGTGCCCGCCTGGGTCAGGATCTGGGACCGGGTGAAGGACACCATCTCCTGGGCCATGTCGGTGTCACGGATCCGGCTCTCGGAGGCCGAGAGGTTCTCGATCGTGACGTTCAGGTTGTTGATCTTGTGCTCCAGGCGGTTCTGCGAGGCACCGAGGTTGGCCCGGGTGGTCGAGACCGTCTGGATCGCGGTGTCGATCGTGGTGATCGCCCCCGCCGCTCCCGTGGTCAGGTCGAGGGAGTCCACGCTGAGACCGGAGGCGGTGGTGTCCCCGATCGCGATGTTCAGCGTGTCACCCTCGTTGGAACCGACCTGGAAGTCCTTCGTGAAGGTGCCGTCCAGGAGCGCGGTCGTGCCGTACTTGGTGTTGTTGGCGATGTCGTCGAGCTCGTCGATCAGCTCGCCGAACTCGGCCTGGGCGTCGGCCTTGGCGTTGTCGTCGTTGCCGCCGTCGCTGGCCGCCTGGACCGCCAGGTCCCGCATGCGCTGAAGGATGGCGTGCGTCTCGGTGAGCGCGCCTTCAGCGGTCTGGACGACGCTGACGCCGTCCGCGACGTTCCGGACCGCGACCTTCAGACCACCGACCTGCGAGCGCAGGCCCTCGGAGATCGCCAGACCGGCCGCGTCGTCCGCCGCCCGGTTGATCCGGAAACCGCTGGACAGCTTCTCCAGGGACCGGGCCATCTGGCTGTCGGTGACCGACAGGTTCCGGTAGGCGTTGAACGCCGCGATGTTCTGGTTGATGCGAAGACCCATGGTGTCCTCCTTGGCTCGGGTCCGTAACCGGGCCGTCCGTGGCCCGGTGTCGACGTCCCTATCGGCGTGTGAGGGCCTCTGTTGAGGCTCGGGTCATGGTCCGGTGGGGTGATCCCCCCGATCGTTGAGCGCCGCGCCCGCGAGGTAGGCCTGGACGTCGGCCCGCTTCCCGAGCGTGGAGCGGCGGGCGACCGCGGCGACGTAGGCGGCCCGGCGCCGGCCGCGCACGCCGGCCTCGGCGTCCTCGGACTCGGCCGGCTTGGGGCGCTCGCCGTCCCCGAGCAGGGTCTGCAGGGCCTCCTTGAGCAGGTCCAGGCCCTCGGCGCGCAGTTGCGAGGCCCGGGACTGGGTGACCCCGAGCTCGTCGGCGATCTCGGTCAACGGCCGCTGCTCCAGGTAGTAGGCGCTGACCACGTGGCGCAGCCGCTCCGGGAGCTCGGCGATCGCGTCCCGCAGGTAGCCCAGCTGCTCCGCGGCCACCAGCGCCTCGTCCGGGCGCGGCGAGCCGTCCTCGAGCGTGGTGCCCAGCCCCTCCTCCCCGCTGGTCAGCGGGTCGAGGCTGAGCAGCGTCGCCCGGTCGGTGCCATGGTTGACCGCGCGCACCTCTGCCTCGCTCAGCCCGCTGGCCGCGGCGAGCTCGGCCTCGGTCGGCTGGCGCTGCAGGGCCCGGGCCAGCTCCTCCGAGGCGTTGGCCAGCGCCCGGGCCCGGGAGCGCACCGAGCGGGTGGCCCAGTCGCGCTGCCGCATCTGGTCGATCATCGCCCCGCGGATCCGGGTGGAGGCGAAGCGGGCGAAGGGGACGCCGAGGGAGGGGTCGTAGGCGTGCGCCGCCTGGACCAGCGCCAGGGCCCCCGCGCCGGCCAGGTCGTCGGTCCCCAGATGGCGAGGCAGCCGCGCCCCGGCCTCCCGGGCCAGGTGGCCCACCAGAGTCAGGTGCTGGGTGACCAGCGACTCGACTTGCTTGTGGGTCTGCGGCACAGGGACTGCATCGGCGCCCCGCGGCGGCATCTCCACAGCGATCAGGGGCCGCCCGGGTGAGCCGTGCCGGTTTCACCCGTCCGGCGCAGGAGGGCCCCTTCCCGGGCCGTCAGGAAACGCTCAGGTCCCGCCGTGGCGTGCCGACAGTGCTGCTGACCGCCTTCTCACATCCTCTGGGGGGCCCGGATGAGCGTCGCCGACCTGGTTGCGGTGCTGTGGCGCCAGCGGGACCTGCTGGAGCGGCTCACCTACCGGCTCGAGTGCGAGCAGTTGCTGCTGGCCGCGGGCCGCACGCGCTGGCTGGCGGTCGCGACGAGCGAGATCGAGGCGCTGCTCGAGCAGCTGCCCGTGCTCGAGATGCAGCGGGGGATCATCACCGACCAGCTCGCCGGCGAACTCGGCCTGCCGCCCGGCGCCACGCTCGAGGAGCTGGCGGGGACCTCCCAGCCGCCGTGGAGCGGCGTCCTCACCGAGCACCGCCAGGCGCTGCTGGTGCTCACCGCGGAGCTGGCCGCGCTGGCCGAGACCAACCGGCACCTGCTGTCCGCGGGCGCAGCCGCGGTCGAGGCCGCGCTGGCCGGGTTCGGCGGCACGCGCTCCGCGGCACCGATCGGCTACGACGCGCACGGTCGCGCGGACCTGCTGGCCGGCCGCGGACCTGCCGCCGTCGACCAGGCGCTGTGAGGCCTGGATGACCGACTTCTCCGCACTCAACAGCGCCCTCCAGGGACTGTCGGCCGCGCAGCGGCAGATGGACGTCGTCGCGCAGAACGTCGTCAACTCCAACACCCCGGGATACTCCCGGCAGCGGGTCAAGCTGTCGGCGACGGGCGCGATGCTGTCCGGCAGCCTGCACACCGGCACCGGTGTCGCGTTCGGCGGCGTGAACATCGACGCCGTGACCCGCACCCGGGACGCCTTTCTCGAGGCCGCCCGTGCCGCCGCCGGGAGCCGCCTGTCCGCTCTCCAGTCCCGCGCCTCGGCGTTGCAGGGAGCCGAGAACCTGCTCTCCGAACCCGGGGACAACGGGCTGCAGACCACCCTCGACGACTTCTTCGCCTCCTGGCACGACCTGGCCAGCCGCCCCACCGATCCCGCGTCGGGAGCGGTGGTGATCCAGCGCGGCGTCGCGGTCACCGACCAGCTGCGCTTCATCGGCCAGGGGCTCGCCGACCGCTGGTCGTCGTCGCGGAGCAGCCTGAACGACGTGGTCGCCCAGGCCAACCGGGCGGCGTCCGATCTCGCCGACCTGAACGGGCAGATCCGGCAGAACACCGCCGCCGGCAACCCCGCCAACGAACTGCTGGACCGGCGCGACCAGCTCGTCCGCGAGCTGGGCGAGCTGGTGGGCGCGGTGGCGCAGCCGACCGAGGACGGGATGGTCAACGTCTCCGTCGGCGGGGTCCAGCTGGTGGCCGCCACCAGCGCCATGCAGTTCGACGTGACCGGTTCAGTGGACATCAGCGGCGCCACCGTCGATCCACCGACGATCAGCTGGAACGGCACCGCGATCCCGGTGGACTCCGGCAAGGCGTCCGGGCTGCTGGCCGCACTGCGCACGGACCTTCCCGCGGTCAGCGCCCAGCTCGACGGCGTGGCCACCTCGCTGCGCGATCTGATCAACGGCGCGCACACCGCCGGCTTCACGCTGGCCGGAGCGCCCGGATCGGACTTCTTCACGGGCACCGACGCGGTGTCGATGACCGTCGCGTTGACCACGCCGGACGAGCTCGCCGTGGCCTCGGCTCCCGGCGTGGTCGACGGGTCGAACGCGATGCGGATCGGTGACTTCGCCGACGACCGCAACGCGACCGCGGCCCTGGGCGGGGAGGGGCCCTCCGAGCGGTGGCGCGACCTGTCCACCGAGCTGGGCGTCACGGTGCAGAGCCTGGAACGCACGATCAGCGTGCAGGACGCCGTCGTGTCGACGACGGACTCCGCCGTCGAGGCGGACGCCGGGGTCAACCTCGACGAGGAGATGACCAACATGCTGCTGTACCAGCGGGCCTACCAGGCCTCGGCACGGGTGATCACGACGATGGACGAGATGCTCGACACGCTGGTCAACCGCACCGGCCTGGTCGGTAGGTGATCCGATGGCCATCAACCGGACCACCCACCGGGCCGTCGGCGAGGTCGCGCTGCGCGGCCTGCAGGCCGCGCTCGCCCGCAACCAGCAGCTCCAGCAGGAGCTGTCCAGCGGGCGCCGGGTGTCCCGGCCCGCCGACGACCCCTCGGCGACCGGTGCGTCGATGCAACTGCGCTCGCACAAGCGCGCCGACGAGCAGTACCTGCGCAACATCCAGGACGCCTCGGGTCGGCTCGGCGTCACCGACACCGCGCTGACCGGGCTGTCCGACCGGGTCCGCCGCGTGCGCGACCTGCTGGTCCAGGCCGGCAACGGCGGGATCAACAGCGAGGGCCTGGCCGCGATCAGCTCGGAGATGACCGCGATCCGCGGCGAGGTGATCGACCTGTACAACACCCGGTGGCTGGACCGCCCGGTGTTCGGCGGCACCGCGCCCGGCTCGGTGGCGGTGGACTCCACCGGCGCCTACGTCGGCGATGACGCCCCGATCCAGGCGCGGATCGCCCGCGACGCGACGATCCGGGTCGACACGGCGGGCACCGCCGCGGCCGCCGACACCCTGCCCGGCGTGCTGAGCCAGATCGCGGACGACGTCGTCAACAACAACAGCGCGGTCGGTTCGGACCTGACCCTGCTGGACAACGAGCTGTCGAAGGTCCTGACGGCGCTCGGCGACGTGGGTGCCCGCGCCTCCCGGGTGGACTCGAGCAAGGACCGGGTCGAGGCCGAGCAGTTGGACTTCACCAGCCGGATCAGCGAGAACGAGGACGTCGACCTCCCGGCCACGATCATGAACCTGCAGGCGTCCCAGGTGGCCTACCAGTCCGCGCTCGGAGCCGCCGCCAAGGTCATGCAGGTTTCACTGATCGACTTCCTGCGATGACGGTCGTGGCCGGCTCCCAACCCGGATCATCCGGATCGGCTAGCGTGGAACACGTGGCCGAGGCGGAACTGCCGGAAATCCGTTTCGTCCGGCCGGTTCCCGGCTTCCCCGGTCTCACCCGTTTCGTTCTGGTCAGGCTCGGGGACGACGCCGCCGACACCGCCGACGACACCGCGGTGCTGTACGAGCTGCGCAGCCTGGAGCGCCCCGAGGTGTGCTTCATGGTCGCCGTCCCGGCGGCGTTCTTCCCGGACTACGACGTGGAGCTCGACGCGCACGCCTGCGAGGACCTCGGCCTGAGCGACGCCGGCGACGCGCTCGTGCTGGTCGTGCTCACGATTGGCAGCGATCCGAGCGCGACGACCGCTAACCTCTTGGCACCGGTCGTGGTCAACGCCCGGACCCGTGCCGCCGCCCAGGTGATCCTCTCCGGGTCGGAGTGGTCGGTCCGCGCCGCCGTGGCCTGACGTTCGACCGCCGGGGGGGCCGCAGCGCGGCCGGGGGATCCAGGGAGGGAGCCCGCAGTGCTGGTCCTGACCCGTCGTGCCGGGGAGAGCATCGTGATCGGCGACGAGGTCCGTGTGGTGGTGCTCGAGGTCCGGGGGGACACCGTGCGGCTCGGGATCGAGGCGCCGCGCAGCATCCAGGTGCACCGGGCCGAGGTGTACGCCGAGGTGCAGGCCGCCAACGCGGCCGCGGTCAACCGAGGCGCCGACCTGGAGTCGGTGACCGACCGGTTGCAGCGCATGGCCCGGCCGCGCCCGCGCCCGACCCGCCCCCCGACGCCGCGGCCGCCGTCGTCCGACTGACTTGCTCCCCCGCAAGCGGGGGCGTAAAAGCGGAGTCCGGTGAGCACGTGCAGCAGGACCCGGCTCTGTCGCACCGGCGCCCTCTCGTGCCAGCCTGGCCGGGGAGGTGGTGGGCGTGGCGCTGAGCGTCTTCGACATGTTCAGCATCGGGATCGGCCCGTCCAGCTCGCACACCGTCGGGCCGATGCGCGCGGCGCGGATGTTCGCCGTCCGGCTTGGCGAGAACGGTCAGCTCGAACGCGTGGCCCGGGTCCGGGCGGAGCTGTTCGGCTCGCTCGGCGCGACCGGGCACGGGCACGGCAGCAGGCCCGCGGTGATCCTCGGGCTGGAGGGCGAGAAGCCGGAGACCGTGGACACCGGCGCGGTCGGGCCGCGGATGCAGCGGCTGGGCGAGGAGCACCGGCTCGAACTGCTCGGCCGGCACGCGGTCGACTTCGACCCCGACGAAGACCTCGTGCTGCACCGGCGGCGCTCGCTTCCCCTGCACCCCAACGGGATGACGTTCACCGCATACGACCGCGAGGGGTACGAGATCATGTCGGGGACGTACTACTCGGTCGGCGGCGGCTTCGTGCACGACGAGCACGCGGCCACCGGCGACGCGGCGATCGTGCCCGACCCCACGCCGGTGCCGTACCCGTTCACCACCGCCGAGCAGCTGCTGGAGCACAGCCGGGCGACCGGGATGCCGATCAGCGGCGTGATGCTGGCGAACGAGCTGGTCCGCCGTCCCGAGCAGGAGGTGCGCGAGAAGCTCCTGCACATCTGGGACGTGATGCAGGAGTGCGTCGTCGCCGGGTGCGCGAACGAGGGGGTGCTGCCGGGCGGGCTGAAGGTGCCGCGCCGGGCGCCGGCGCTGCACCGGAAGCTGCGCGAGGACCCGTTCTCCACCGACCCGCTGCGGGTCATCGACTGGGTGGACCTGTTCGCGCTGGCGGTGAACGAGGAGAACGCCGCCGGCGGCCGGGTGGTCACCGCCCCGACCAACGGGGCCGCCGGGATCATCCCGGCGGTGATGCACTACTACACGCGTTTCGTGCCCGGCGCGGACGACGACGGCGTGGTCTGCTTCCTGCTCACCGCCGGCGCGATCGGCGTGATCTACAAGGAGACGGCGTCGATCTCCGGCGCGGAGGTGGGTTGCCAGGGTGAGGTGGGGTCGGCCTGCTCGATGGCCGCCGGTGCGCTGTGCGAGGTGATGGGCGGCACCCCGGAACAGGTGGAGAACGCCGCCGAGATCGGGATGGAGCACAACCTCGGGCTGACCTGCGACCCGGTCGGCGGCCTGGTGCAGATCCCGTGCATCGAGCGCAACGCGATGGCCTCGGTCAAGGCGATCAACGCCGCCCGGCTCGGCCTGGCCGGGGACGGCGTCCATGTCGTCGGCCTCGACAAGGTGATCAAGACGATGCGCGAGACCGGTGCGGACATGAAGGTGAAGTACAAGGAGACCGCGCGCGGCGGCCTCGCGGTCAACGTGATCGAGTGCTGAGCGCTCTCCCGCGGCCCGTGGCTCAGCCGGCGTCGGTGTCCGGGTCCGTCCCGTTGCCCCGCCGGACGGCCTCCAGCAGCAGTTGCGCCACGTCGATGACCTCGACGTGCTCGCCGGCGCTGCCCTCGGCCTGGGCGGTGGTCAGCCCGTCGGAGAGCATGATCCGGCAGTAGGGGCAGGCGACCGCGATCCGGTCCGCGCCGGTGGCCACGGCCTCGGCGGTACGGGTGGCGTTGATCCGCGCGCCGATCCGCTCCTCCATCCACATCCGGGCGCCGCCTCCGCCGCAGCAGAACGAGCGCTCGCGGTTGCGCGGCATCTCCGTGAACGTCGTGTCGGGGAGTGAGCCGATCAGCTCACGCGGCGGCGAGTAGACGCCGTTGTGCCGGCCGATGTAGCACGGGTCGTGGTAGGTCAGCGTGCCGCCGGCGCCGTCACCGGATGGCGGGGCGACCGGCACCAGGGCCTGCTCGCGCACCAGCCGGTTCAGCAGCTGCGTGTGGTGGACCACCTCGTAACGGCCGCCCAGCTGCGGGTACTCGTTGGCCAGCGTGTTGAAACAGTGCGCGCAGGTTACGACGATCTTGGTGGCCCGGACCTCGTTGAGGACCTCGACGTTGGCCGTCGCCAGCTGCTGGAAGAGGAACTCGTTGCCGGCCCGGCGGGCGGGGTCGCCGGTGCAGGACTCGCCCTCGCCCAGGACGGCGAAGCTCACCCCCGCCATGTGCAGCAGCTCGGCGACCGCGCGGGTGGTCTTCTTCTGCCGGTCCTCGAAGGCGCCCGCGCAGCCGACCCAGAACAGGTACTCGACCTCGGTGAGGTCCTCGACGTCGCCGGGCACCTGCTTGACCTCGAACGGCAGGTCCTTGGCCCACGCCAGGCGGTCCCGGGAGGAGAGCCCCCACGGGTTGGACTGGCGCTCGAGGTTGCGGAACAGCCCGCCCAGCTCGCCGGGGAACGCCGAGGAGATCAGCACCTGGTAGCGGCGCATGTCGACGATGTGGTCGACGTGCTCGATGTCCACCGGGCACTGCTCCACGCAGGCTCCGCAGGTGACGCAGGACCACAGCACGTCGGGGTCGATCACGCCGCCGGCGGCCGGGTTGTCCGGGTCGACGACCTCGACCAGCGGGCGGCCCGCCTCGGCGAGGACGTCGGCCGGTAGGTTCTCCCGCGCCTCGGCGTCCGAGAGCACCCACGGCGCCTTGGCCTGGGCGTGGTCGCGCAGGTTGAGGATGACGAGCTTGGGGGACAGGGGTTTGCCCGTGTTCCAGGCCGGGCACTGGCTCTGGCAGCGACCGCACTCGGTGCACGTGGAGAAGTCGAGCAGGCCCTTCCAGGTGAAGTCCTCGACCTTGCCGACGCCCAGCGCGGCGTCCTCGTCGAGTTCTTCGACGTTCTCGAAGTCCAGTGGCTTTCCGCCGACCCGGATCGGTTGCAGCGCACCGAGGCTGGTCCGGCCCCTCGGATGGCGCTTGGTCCAGATGTTGACGAACGCCAGGAAGCGGTGCCAGGCCACGCCCATCGTCGGGGTCAGCGCGATCGTCACGAACCAGGCCATCGAGATGAGGATCTTGATGGCCGCGACGACGACGACCGCGGTCTCCAGCGCGCTGGTCGCTGCGCCGCCCAGCCCGTCGCCGAGCCAGCCGGTGAGCGGGTAGTGCACCGCCGGGTCATGCTCGGTGTCCAGCACGGATTCGATCGCGCGCAGGGTGAGCACGCAGAGCACGACGCCGAGGATCGTCGCCTCCACGTAGTAGGCCTGCCAGAAGCTGGATCCGAAGAACCGGCTGGACCGGCCCTCCCGCCGCGGATGGTGCCGCTGCCGGATTACGATCAGCACGAGGATGCCGGCCAGCCCCAGCCAGGCGATCGCCTCCACCACCCACTCGTACGGCGGGAAGTGCCCGATCAGCGGGAGCGCGAACGTCGGGTCGAACAGCTGCCCGTAGGCGTTGACGAGGCTGAGGAACAGCAGCCCGAAGGACAGCATCACGAACCAGTGCGCGATGCCGACGGTGTGCAGGCGCATCATCCGCGTGTGGCCGAGGAACTCCCGCAGCAGCGTGGCCGTCCTCGCCCCCCGCTGACCGGTGCGGTCCGGTTCCGGCTGGCCCATCCGGAACACCCGGACCAGGCTCTCCACCGTCCGTGCGAACAGCGCCACCCCGACCCCGGTCGCGGCCAGGCACAGGACGATCGCGACGATCTGCACCGCCGTGAAGTCCATGCCGGGCACTCTACTGACGGAGGCCGCACCCGCCACGCACCCGCCGCTCAGCCCCGGCACCCTCTCACTGCTCGTGCCGCTGACGCCGCGCCTGCGCTGATCATGGGCAGAACGTTGCTTTTCGCGCCGCGAACCACCGTTTCGGCCATGATCACCAGCGAGACGCCGTCGGCTGGGCCGAAATGGGGACGTGCGCTACGTGCGGTGGCCCCCGGCCGGCACGGGCGGGCGGAAGGCGGTCGGGGTGTCGCCGAGGTCGACGATCGCGGCGACGGGACCGCCGCCGTCCGGGCCCTGGTGGGCAGCGGAGACGGAGACGAACACCGCAGGATCGCCGGTGACCGCGGAGGCCACGCCGCCGACGGCAGACTTGATCTGCCGGTGCCAGTGGACGTCGGAGTCGTCGAGCATGGCGTTGCGCCGACCGCGGACCTGCCCGTCCTGGGAGACCTCGCACTTGAGGAAGACGTTGACCAGCCGGCCGTCGAGGTCGCTCGGGTGCGGGCGGGGTGGCAGGTCCAGCCCGGCATCGCGGATCGCTGCCCAGATCCCGTCGGCGTCCAGCGCGTCGCGCATGACCGAGTGGCCGATCCGGTAGCGACCGCCAACCTCGCGGGCGTTGCCGACGACGACCACCTGCGCGCGGTCCAGTTCCACCCCGGAGGAGCACGAGGCGACCGCGGAGTACAGCGTCCGGTCGTGCATGACCGACGCGTCGTCCGGCATCTGGATCTCGCCCAGCGCCACCCCGATGCCCAGCGCCGTGCAGCCGTTGGACAGGTCCATGGACTCGTGCGTGTGCTCGGTCCACACGGTCTGCCCGCGGGACTTGGCGTCCTGGATGGTGTGGATCGTCAGCAGCGGGGTCTTGGTCTGCACGTAGTGGACGTCGGCGGCGTCCTCGATCCCGGCCCGCTGCATCGCCACCCGGACAGCGTCGGCCACCTTCTCGATCATCGCGCGGCGGCCGATGTCCTCCGGCAGCAACGTCTCGCTCATCGCGAAGCCGACGGTCAGCCGGGGCTGGTCCCGGTCGGCCGTGGCGTCCGGGTGGTCGGGAGGGAGCGTGGCGAAGATCGTGGCGTGCGGTGAGATCACGCCGTCCGTGCCGCCGGACCACACGATCGGGACGTCCTTGACCTCATCGGCGCCGCGGCTGCCCTTCGCGACCAGCACCTCGCGGAAGGCCCGGTCGGCGATGATCCGGGTGTAGTCGTTGACCCCGCCGTTGCCCTCGGTCTTGCCGATCACGGCGATCACCCGGTCCGCCTGGACGACGCCGGAGTCGATCAGCTCGGCCAGCCCCGACGCGTCGCTCACATGCTTGATCGCGACCTTGCGGACCTCTATGGCATCAGGCACGGCTGGATCCTCTCAGCTCGATTCGGCGTACTCCTCGGCTGTGACCACGGTTCCCACGGAGCCGGTGACGGCATCCGCGATCCGCTGCAGGTCGGTGATCACGGCGCGCTGCCCGCCGGCATCGACGAACCGCAGCACCGCCTCCACCTTGGGGCCCATGCTGCCGCTGCCGAATTCCCCCGCCTCGGCGTAGGTCCGCAGCTGCCCGGCGGTGACGGCGCCCAGCGGCTGCTGCTGCGGGGTGCCGAAGCTGAGCACGACCTGCTCCACGTCGGTGGCGATCACCAGGACGTCGGCGCCCAGCGACCGGGCCAGGACGGCGGCGGTCAGATCCTTGTCGATCACCGCCTCGACGCCGCGGACCCGGCCCTCGGCGTCCCGGACGGTCGGGATGCCGCCGCCGCCCGCGGCCACCACGATGAAGCCCGCGTTCAGCAGCGCCACCGCGGCCGGAGCGTCCAGGACCTCCAGCGGCTGCGGGCTCGCGACGACCCGGCGCCACCCGCGCTCCCCGCGGTCTTCCCACACCTGCCCGTGCGCGATCAGCGCCGCGGCCTCGTCCGCCGTCACGTAACGGCCGATCGGCTTGGTCGGGTCGCGGAACCCCGGGTCCTCCCCGTCCACCAGCGTGCGCGAGACCAGTACGGCGACCCTGCGGTCGACACCCCGCTCGGCCAGCGCCGGCTCGAGCGCGTCCAGCAGGAGGGTGCCGATCGTGGCCTGGGTCTGCGCGCCGCACCAGTCCAGCGGGACCGGCGGGACGACGTGCGCCGCGAGTTCGTTCTTCACCAGCAGGTTGCCGACCTGCGGCCCGTTGCCGTGGGTGAGAACGACCTCGTGGCCCAGTGCCGCGACGTCCGCGATCGAGCGCGCGGCGACCTCGATCGCCGCCTTCTGCGCTTCGGGGGTGGCACTTCCGTCAGGCCCGGTCATGGCGTTGCCGCCGAGCGCGATCAACACCCGCATGGGCAGGCAGCCTAGGTCCTGCCGGCGCCCTCGGGCAGGGTGATACCTGCCCGCCGGCGTGCCGTCGCGCTGTCACTTCCCGCCGACGTCGTCCTCCGCCGTCGCGGTGGGCGTCCGCCTCCGCCGGGTCCGCCGCCGGTGGGACGACACCGTCGGGTTCGCGTCCGTCGCCTCCGGGTTCGAGTCCTGCGCCTGCTCGGACTCGGCGTCCGACTCGATGTCGGACTCGATGTCCGACTCGATGTCGGACTCGATGTCGGACTCGGTTTCGGCCTTGGTGTCGACCTCGGCATCGCCGTCGCGTGGCTCCTCGCGGAGGTCGATCACCACGCCCTCGGTCGGGGCCCAGGCTCCCCAGTCGATCTCGGCAGGCGGGATCACGTACAGGCCCTCGAACGACGAGGAGGCGCCGCCCTCCGGGCTGGGTATCGCGCGCGCGCCCTCGAGGCTGAGCCGGCCGCCGGTCAGCGTGGACATGCGCAGCGAGAGCGCCGGAGGGGCGATGCGCGCGCCGCGGAAGGTGATCGCGCCCGCGGTGACCATGAGGTTGGTCAGGTAGCAGCCCCCGCTGATGATGTCCGCGTCGTCGAGGCAGACGTTGGTGCCCCCGATCGCGCTGCCGTTGAACGTGACGAAGCCGCCCTCGATCCGGCTGCTGCGCAGCGAGATCCGCCCCCGGTCCAGCGTCGCGCCCGCGATCGTGAGGTGCCCGCCGGTGAAGCGGCCGTGCTCGACCGAGACACTGCCGCCGCGCTCCAGCACCGCGTTGTCGAGGGAGATCCGGCCGTCGCTGACCACGACCCGGTCCAGCAGCAGTTCGGTGGCGATCGTGGCCCGCTCCAGCGAGAGCACCCCGCCGCTGACCTGCGCGCCGGTCAGGTCGAAGGCGCCGCGGACCATCCGGGTGCGCGCCAGCCGCAACGTGCCGCCGGCGATCTGGATGCCGGTCAGCGACGCCCCGTCGAAGGTGGCGCCGGTGAGGTCGATGTCCAGGCCGCACCAGGTGGTCGGGGAGCTGGGGTCCTGGAGGTGGTCCCGGATGGCGTCCAGCGCCGCCCGCCGGACCTGGGGCTCTCCGGGCTCGTGGCTGTCCGGGTCGTAGTCCTGGCGCAGGTAGGCGCCGAGCACCGCGACGCACCCCTGCCGGTGCACGCGGGACCGGTCGGCCAGCTCGACCAGGGCCTGCACGCCGTCCAGCCGCTCCGCCGCCTTCCGGCCGGTCAGCAACGCCTCCGCCCGGTCGATCAGGGCCGTGACCTCAGGAGACGGCCCCCGGACGGCGGCTCGGGCGGGCATGCTTCGACGCTAGGTGCCGGGCACCCAGCGTGACGGTGGTTTCGCCTCCCATCCCCCGTACGGCCCTGGGGGGCCCTCGGCCGCTACACCGCGTCACCGCGGACGAGATCTGTCCGGATCAGGGGGTGGGGGCGGGTTGCGCCGGGAGGCCGAGCGTGCGGTAACGGGCAAGCCGGGCGTCGTAGCGCTCGTCGGGGTCCGCGGCGAGGAGGCGGATCAGCTCCTCCTCGAGGACGGCGCCGACCCGCCTGAGGAAGGCGGTCGGCTCGTCGGCGGCGTCCGGTCGCTCGGGCACGACGCGGTCGACGATGCCGTCGGCCAGAAGGTCGGCGGAGCGCACCCGCTGGGCGGCGGCGATCTCGGGGGCGCGATCGGTCGTCCGGTAGAGGATCGCCGAGGCCCCCTCCGGCGGCAGCGGCGAGAGCCAGGCGTGCTGCGCGGCCACGACCCGGTCCGCGGGCAGCAGCGCCAGCGCGCCGCCGCCGGTGCCCTGGCCGAGCAGCAGGCACAGCGTCGGCGCCCGCAGCGTGGCCAGGTCGGCCAGGCAACGGGCGATCTCGCCGGCCAGCCCGCCCTCCTCGGCCTCCCGGGACAGCGCGGCGCCGGCGGTGTCGATCACCGACACCAGCGGCAGGCCCAGCTCGGCCGCCAACCGCATCCCCCGCCGGGCCGAGCGCAGGCCCGCGGGACCCATCGGGTGAGCCGCGCTCCGCCGGCGGTCCTGGCCGAGGACGACACACGGTGCCGCCCCGAACCGGGCCAGCGCGAGCAGCAGGCCCGGGTCGGTCTCGCCCTGGCCGGTGCCGTTCAGCGGTACGACCGGATGCGCGGCCACCTTCAGCAGCCCCCGCACGCTCGGCCGCTCCACCCGCCGGGACCTCGTGATCGACTCCCACGCCGGGACGGCGTCCTCGGCGTCGGGCTCCGGCTCCGCCTCACCCGCCGCCGGCCGCGGCACCGGCAGGGGTACCGGCGCGCAGAGGACGTCCAGGGCGTCGGCGGCGATCGTGCGCAGGTCCTCCGCCGAGACGACGGCGTCCACGAGCCCGTGCTCGAAGAGGTTCTCCGCCACCTGGACGCCGGCCGGGAACGGCTCGTCGTACAGCGCCTCGTACACCCGCGGGCCGAGGAAGCCGATCAGCGCGCCCGGCTCGGCGGCCGTCACGTGACCCAGCGAGCCCCACGAGGCGAGCACGCCGCCGGTGGTCGGGTGCCGCAGGTACACGACGTACGGCAGGGCGGCGGCCCGGTGCGCGGCGATCGCTGCGGAGATCTTGACCATCTGCAGGAACGCGAGCGTGCCCTCCTGCATCCGCGTGCCGCCGGAGGTGGTCGCGGCGAACAGCGGTAGCCGTTGCCGCGTGGCCCGCTCGACCGCGCGGACGAACCGCTCGGCCGCGGCCACCCCGATCGATCCGGCGAGGAAGCCGAACTCGCAGGCGACCACGGCCACCCGGCGACCCTCCAGCCGGCCCTCGCCGCTGACCACGGCCTCGTCCAGGCCGGTGCGCTGCCGCGCCTGCTCGAGTTCCGCCGCGTAGTTGGGGTTCGCCGCCGCCGGCGGCGGGAGCGGCTCGTCCCAGCTGGTCCAGCTGTCCTCGTCGAGCACGCGCCGGACGAGGTCCAGCGCGCCGAGCCGCGGGCTGCTCACCGCGGCGTCTCCGCGGCCAGGTCGAGAGCCGTCGCGTCCATCCGCTCCAGCCAGGCCAGCACCTCCTGGTTGTGCTGGCCGAGCGTCGGCGGCGCGGCGTGCCGGTCGGCGGTGACCTCGACGGCGTCCGGACCGGCGAAGAAGCGCAGCGGCGGCCCGGCCAGCTGAAGCCGGCCGAGTGTCGCGTGGTCGACGTCGATCACCAGCCCCTGCGAGCGGGTCTGCTCCCAGCCGTAGACCTCGTCGAGGTAGCGGACCTTGCCGGCCGGGATGCCGAGCTCGGCCAGCCTCGGCAGCAGGTCCTCGGCCTGGTACGTGGCGAACGCACCCTCGATCGCCTCGATCACCCGCTCGCGGTTGTTCACCCGCTCCTCGTTGCTGGTCATCCCCTCGGCCTGCGGGTCGAGGTCGAAGCCCTCGCACAGCCGCCGCCACAGCCCCTCCGACCCGCAGGAGAGCTGGACGCTGCCGCCCTTGCAGTGGAACAGGCCGTAGGGGGCGATCGAGGGGTGGTGGTTGCCCTGCGCC
>JBKPQU010000235.1:0-8526 GCA_046734255.1 Actinomycetota bacterium | reverse complement strand
TCCTCGGGCACCTCGACCGCGTTCACCTCCGGCACGCAGACACGCTCCGCGTCGGCGCCCCACACCGTCAGAGCGGCTACCCGGTCCCCCTCGCGCAGCCTCGAACAGCCCGGGCCGAGCTCGTCGACCACGCCGACGAGCTCGTAGCCGGGCGTGAAGGGCGGCTTCGGCACGCCGAGGTACGTGCCGGCGCGCAGCTGTGCGTCGGTGAACGAGACGCCGGCCGCCAGAACCCTGACCCGGACCTCGCCCGGACCCGGTCGAGGATCGTCGTCCTCCACCACCCTCAAGACCTCGGGTCCGCCGTAGTGATCGACGACGACACGCTTCATCGACCTCATCTCCCCATCTCACCGTGGGGTCGTCCTCACAATCTCCGGTGCGGATCCAGGCGGGCGTAGGGGCAATAGTCCCGAATGGGGCGGTCCACCGCCCTGCTGCGCCGCTGCACCTGGGACCTGGACGGGTGATCACCGCCGTTGACCATGGGAGACCCGTGGGCCATGCTGGCTGCCGACCGGGAGTCCGAGCGGAGGGGATGGCCCCATGGCCTGGCGGCTGGACGGCACGTACTTCGAGAACTGCTCCTGCAACATGGTCTGCCCCTGCACGACCTCCGGGTTGAGCATGCCTGCCGACTACGAGCGCTGCCGTGTGGTGCTCGCGTTCCACGTCGACAGCGGCGCGGTCGACGACGTCGACGTGAGCAACCTGACGGTGGCGGTGGTGGCGGACACCCCGCAGCTGATGACCGACGGCAACTGGCGGGTCGGGATCTTCATGGACGCCGCCGCGTCCCCGGAGCAGGCCGAGAAGCTCGGCGCGGTCTTCGGCGGTCAGGTCGGCGGGCCGATGGCCATGCTCGCGCCGCTGATCGGCGAGATGCTGGGGGTCGAGTCCGTCCCGATCGAGTACACCGACGACGGCCGGCGGCACCGGGTCAAGATCGGTGACGCCGTCGACATCGAGATCGAGGACTTCGTGCCGCCGGGGAACCCCGGGGGAGAGGTCTCCAAGCTCACCGGCATGTTCCACCCCGCGAACTCGACCCTGACGATCGCGCGCGCCACCGCGGGCAAGGTCGATGCGTTCGGGCTCCAGTTCGACAACACCGGCCAGAACGGCCACTCCGCTCCGTTCTCCTGGGCCGCATGACCACAGCGACGCCGTCGCTGCGGCGCCTGACCCCGCATGCGGCGGTCCTGCTGCTGCTTGCTGCCGTGGCGTGGCTGATCACGCTGGGCCCGGCCGGGTCGATGCGTGGGATGACCGGCACGATGGGCCTCAGCCTGCCGGGCTTCGTCGGCATGTGGACGCTGATGATGGCCGCGATGATGCTGCCCTCGGTCTCCCCGGTCGCCTCCATGTACCAGCGATCGGTCACGTCGCATCGGGCGTGGCGCCTGGGCGGGTTCACGCTCGGATACCTGCTCGCCTGGGCCGCCGCGGGCATCCCGGCCTACCTGCTCACCCTCGCCGTGGCCGACATGGTCGGCGACCACCCGTCCTGGGCGACTCCGGTGGCGGTCGTCGTGTTCGCCGCCTGCGGGGTGTACCAGCTCACCCCGCTGAAGACCCGGTGCCTGAGGCACTGCCGCTCGCCACTCTCGCTGCTGCTGCACTACGGCACCTACCGGGGGCCACTGCGCGACGCCCGCGCCGGTGCCCATCACGGCGCGTACTGCCTCGGCTGCTGCTGGTCCCTGATGGCGCTGTTCGTGGTCGTCGGCGTGATGAACGTCGTGGCCATGGTCGTGCTGGCCGTGGTCGTGCTGGTCGAGAAGCTGTGGGTGCACGGTGAGGTCTTCTCCCGCGCCGTCGGGGTGGTCTCACTGGTGCTGGCCGTCGCGGTGATCTGGATCCCCGGGATCGCGCCCGGACTCCACGGCGAGGACCAGATGGACCAGACCAACCAGATGATGAGCGTCCCCGGCCCGGCGCGGTGAGGCACCCGACGGCCGTCACCCGCGGCGTCAGACCGCTGGTGCGGCGTTCCCCTCAGGGATCTGCTGGCTGATGCAGTGCGGTCCTCCGCCGCCGAAGGCGAGCGTCAGCCCGGGGACGGCGATCACTTCACGGTCCGGGTACACGCTGCGGAGGACGTCGAGCGCTTCGGCGTCGGAGCCTCCCTCGTCGGTCGGGACGACGACGTCCAGGAGTCGTTGATCGGCAGTTCGATCACGTCGACCGCCCGCCCGCACAGGTTCCTGACCTCGGCGGTGCCGGGCAGGCACACCATCAGGACGGGTTCGTGGTCGGCGACGGCTCGCGCGACGGCCGCGTAGTCACGCCTGGCGTCGTCGAACCGGTCCTGCCAGAGTGCCCTCCGGGTCGGCCAGGCCATCAGGCAGGCCGCATGCCGGTCCCATTCTGCGGGCATGGCATATCCGGCCGACGCCGGTGTCGTCCGGTCGCCGGCCACCGGCACTGCCGTGACGCTGTCATGCACGGTGCACATCCTCGTCGGCATCCGGGAACTGGCAAGGGGCCCGAGTTGTGGGCGTCCGGGCGGCTCAGTAGAAGGGAGGTATGACCTCCGATCCCGATGACTTCGACAGGTTTCTCAAGGCGCGTCACGCCGCTGCCGGGGAGTACGTCAGCGGTAACCCGGAGCCACTGGGCCGTCTCGTCGCCCGTGAACTGCCGGCGACGTTCTTCAGCCCGCGCGGTGACGTCACGACCGGGACGCGTGAGGTGGCGACGCGCTACCGGGATGACGACGCGGTCTTCACCGCGGGCAGCGAGAACGTCATGGAGACCCTCGACGCCGCCGCGGGCGACGAGATCGCGTTCTGGGTGGGATTCCAGCGCTCCGAGGCGCGCATGCGCGGCCAGGAGGAGCCGGTCTCGTTCGACCTCCGGGTCACCGAGATCTATCGCAGGGAAGCCGGTCAGTGGCGGCTCGTCCATCGACACGCTGATCCGCGCAAAGACGCCGACCAGCCCCGGTGAGTCCCGGGAACAGGCTCTTGAACGCGGGCGCCCGACTACCGATACTTCGATCCTTCGGCGCCCAAGCAGATCGGTGGCGAACCTGCCGCTGCGGTCAACCGCGCTCGAACGCGCCGAGAGACTGGAGAGTCCTGTGTCCGAAGCCCTGAAGCCGGTGGAGCTGACCGTCGTCGACACGAACACCGCCGAATGGCAGCTCTTTCCCATCGAGTACATCAAGGCGAACCTGGAGCACGTCCCGCTGGTCGACGACCCGGAGACCGGGATGATGGTCCTGAAGATGGTCTACCGGGCGGGCTTCACCAACCCGTGGCACAGCCACCCATGCGCGCACGGCATCTACGTGCTCGACGGCGTCCTCAACACGCACCAGGGCCAGTACCCGGCGGGGAGCTTCGTGTGGTTCCCGGAGGGGGGAGTCATGGCGCACGGTGCGACCCAGGACGAGGACTGCACCTTCCTGTTCATCACGAACAGGGCGTTCGCGATCCACTACGTGGGCGACGAGAACGACCCCGAGGCTCCCAGGATGTAGGCGACGACGACCGGGCGGCGCCCGGCGTCGCGGCTAGCGATCGAAGCGCCACCGGGTCTGCGCGTAGGGGTCCTTGGCGAATCCGAAGACCGTGCTGGGTCGCACGGCGAACACCCAGGCCTCTCCACCGGAATGCCGGAAGGCGTCCTCGCCGACGTCGAAGCGCCACTCCTCGCCGTACTTGGCCACCCATGCCTCGGCCAGCTCGCGGAGCCGAACGGGGTCGGTCACCCGCACGGCCTCGCCCTCGAGCACCAGGTCGACCCCGCCGCGCCGCGCGTTCGTGCCGGTGGTGAGCACGACGTGCGGGTTCTCGGCGAGATTGCGCGCCTTGCGTTCCTCGGGGCCGGTGGAGAAGTGCAGGGCCCCGTCCGACCAGACCGTCAGCAACGGGGTGACGTGCGGACGTCCGTCCGGTCGCACCGTGGAGATCCAGGACAGCTCGGCGTCGGCAAGCCCCGTGGCCGCCTCCAGCCACGGCGTCGGCGCGGCGTTCGTGTCGCTGTACCGCTCGTCGATCTCGGTCACCGGCGTGGTCGCTGGCTCGGTCATGGCATGCCCGTCCTCTCTGGCTGACAAGTCAGCTGACAGGTACGACCGGCCGGCCGGCCCGAACTCATCGGACGCCGGCCGGCCGCTCGCCGATCAGCGCGAGGGATCGCGGTTGAACAGGTACTTGGCCCACACGAAGCCGCCGACCGTGATGGCGACGCACCAGGCGATGGCGATCCAGGCGTCGTTGCCGATGGCGGTGCCGAGGAGCAGCCCACGCAGGGTGTCCATCATCGGTGTGAAGGGCTGGTACTCGGCGAACCACTGGACCGGGGTCGGCATCGACTCGGTGGGGACGAAGCCGCTGCCGAGGAACGGCAGGAGGATCAGCGGCATCGGCAGGTTGCTGGCGCCCTCGACGGTCTTGGACACGAGCCCCAACGCGACCGACAGCCAAGTGATCGCGAAGCAGATGGCGAAGAGGAACCCCGCGACGGCGATCCACTCGAGCGGAGTGGCGTTCGGCCGGAAGCCGACGAGCAGCCCGACCCCGATCAGAACGGCCAGGCTCAGCATCATCTGGATCACGCTGCCGAGGACGTGGCCGGTCAGGACGGACGGACGGAAGATCGCCATCGTCTTGAACCGCGCGATGATGCCCTCGGTCATGTCCATCGCGATCGCGACGGCCGTGCCGGTGGCACCGGTGGCGAGGCTCAGCAGCAGGATGCCGGGGACGACGTAGTTGGCGTACTCGGCACGGCCCCCGGTGATCCCCCCGAGCCCGGCGCCCATGGTGCCGCCGAAGACGTACACGAACAGCAGCAGGAGGATGGCCGGGATGGCGATCAGCATCAGCGTCATCGACGGGTACCGCTGCATGCGGCGGAGGTTGCGGCGCAGCATCGTGCGTGAGTCGCGCACGGCGTAGCCCAGGGTGCTCATCGGACGGTCTCCTTCTGCCTTGCGACGTCGTCGGCCTGCGGTTGACCGGTGAGGGCCAGGAAGACGTCGTCCAGATCGGGTGTGTGTACGGACAGTTCCTCCACCTCGACCGATGCGCCGTCGAGGCGGTCGAGCAGGGTCCGCAGCGCACGGACGCTGCCGTCGGCCGGCACTTGCAGGGTGAGCGCCTCCTCGTCGCGCACGGGGGCGTCGAAGAGGCGGGCCGCGGACTCGAGCGCGCCGACGTCGGCGAATCGGAGGACGACGTGGCCGCCGGGAACGAGCCGCTTGAGCTGCTCCGGGGTTCCCTCGGCGATCACCCTGCCGTGGTCCAGCAGCGCGATCCGGTCGGCGAGGTGATCGGCCTCCTCCAGGTACTGGGTCGTGAGGAAGACGGTGACCCCGTCGGCGACGAGCCCGCGGATGACGTCCCACATGGCGCGGCGGCTCCGCGGGTCGAGGCCGGTGGTCGGCTCGTCCAGGAAGATCACGCGCGGGTGGCCGACCAGCGTCATGGCGAGATCGAGCCGGCGTCGCATTCCGCCGGAGTAGGTCATCGCCGGCTTCCTGGCGGCGTCGACCAGGTCGAACTGCTCGAGCAGGTGGGCGATCCGCCGGCGGCCCGTGGCACGGTCGAGGTGGCGCAGGTCGGCGATCAGTGCCAGGTTCTCCTCGCCGGTGAGCAGGCCGTCGACGGCGGAGAATTGGCCGGTGAGACCGATCGCCTCCCGGACGGCGTCCGGCTCGCTCGCGACGTCGTGGCCGGCAACGTGGACCTCGCCGGCATCCGCGCCGATCAGCGTCGACAGGATGTGCACCGCCGTGGTCTTGCCGGCGCCGTTCGGGCCGAGCAGCGCGAACGTCGTCGCCTCGGGAACATTCAGGTCGATGCCGTCCAGGACCGTCGTGTCGCCGTACGACTTGCGCAGCCCGGTGACCGCGATCGCGGGTCCGTGCAGGGACATGGCCTTCTCCTCAGTGCTGGTGGGGTAGCGCGTGCGGCTTCAGGTGCGGCGGACGACGATGTCGCCGACCTGGGTGCGGGCTCGGACCTCGACGGTCTGGTCGGTGGCCTCGGGCCTGTCGGTCGCGGCCAGCTCGTTGCGGACGTGCCCGGCGACGGTCTTGAGGTCGAGCCAGGCGGCGGTGCCCGAACGGATGCCGACCTCGAGGGAGCCGGCAGCCGTCTCCAGCGTCACGGCGCCGCGGGCGACCTCGCCGATCCGAACGCTGCCGTTGGCGGTCTTCGCGATGACCCCGGCATGCGCTCGGTCGACGGTGATCGAGCCGTTGCTCGCCTTGACGTGCAGGTCGCCGCTGACCTCGCCGATCCGGCTGACGCCGTTGGAGTTCTTCACCGTCGCCGGCCCGTCGATCCGGCGGACGTCGACGGCGCCGTTGCTTGCCGTGATCTCGGCGCCGCCCTGGGCGGCGTCCACCGTGATGTCGCCGGTGCCGCTGGACAGGGTCACCGGACCGGCGACGTCGAGGCGGATGTCCCCGAAGCCGGTCTTGAATCGGCACTCGCCGAGCGAGCCCTCGGACACCAGCTCGCCCATGCCGATCTCGCCGTGCAGCTGGGAGCCTGACGGCAGCGCGATCGTGACGTCGACCGAGCCGGGACGGCCGAAGAACTGGGTGAGCTTGGGAGCGCGGATCTCGAGCCGGCCGTCGGCGTACTCGATGCGGGTCTGTTCGGCGACCCTGAGGTCGGCCTTCCTGGATGCGTCGGCCGGCCGGACGTCGACCGTGGTCTCCCTGCGGTCGTCGGCGTTGACCCGCACGTGGGCCGCGACGTAGGCGAGGCTCAGCCGAACGGCGATCGGTTCGGGGGTTTCGTAGGTCGGCATGGCGGTTCCTTCCTGCTCGCTGCCGGGTGACGTACTTATCGACGGGGTCACTGCGCCCATCCGGTAAAGCTCTGGCCGTAGGTGGAGCTGCGTCGCCCTGTCCCTGGACCGGTTGCGGGACCGGCGCTCCGGCCGGCCTGCAGAGCCGCGGCGGCGGCACGGACGAGCCAGGCGTTGACCGAGATCCGATCCCGGGCGGCGGCCTCCTCGACCCCGGCCTTGACGTCGTCCGGAAGGCGCAGGTTGATCCGGGAGGTGCCGCCCCGCTCGCCGGCGGGCAGCGCCGCGTCGTCGATCAGGGCCGCGGGCGCGCCGGTCTCCTCGGCCGTCGGCTGGTCGGCCGGCGGAACCGCGACGACGAAGGCAGGATCCCGCCCGCTCAGCCGCACGTGGACCGACCCGGGGGCAAGGTCGCTGGTGATCTCCGCGGCGGCGGCGGCGAGAGCCTCGAGCAGCGCGAGCCGGACGGCCGAATCCAGCGGGGCGGTGAGGCGTTCGGCGAGCGCCTGCGCCTCCTCGCCACCGGCCTCGGCGGCGACCGCGAGCTCCTGCCGGATCCGTTCGACGTACGGGGTCAGGTCCATGGGCGCCACTATGACATCATTTTGGCACCACAGCAAGACCAGATTGGCTCAAGCGTGGCTCACAAGGGGCGCCGCCCCGTCCGGAGCAGCGCCCACCTGCGGAAATGTGGTCTTCGGGCTATGCCGGGAGAGGCTGGTATCCGGCGCAAGCGCAAGTCGGCTACGGGCCGCTACCGTCCGGCAGGCTCGTCGCGGGCGCCGGTGTCGACGATTTCAGGGGGATGCACCGCCGCTGCGATGAGCAGTCGTAGCGCTGGGCGGCGGGGGCGGGTCGAGTGCGCTCGCGCGAGTGCGCGTCTGCAGGTGTCGTGCCGATGGCCGCTACGCCGGCCAGCAGCACGAAGCCCACCACGGTCCAGCGGCCGATGATCAGCAGCGTCCGGGCTTCGCGCGGCTGATCCCTCGACCACATCCACGCCGAACCCAGCAGGAGTGCGGCGACGATCGTCGCCGTCACCGCGGCTCCTGCCGTCTCGCCGGCCAGCATCCATGCGATCGGGGCGGCAATCGCAAGCGCGACATCCGAGCCCGGCGCTCTCTGAGGCCAGCGGGTGCGGTCGAACGCCGCGAGAAGCGCGTCGTCGACCACCATCCGCTGGAGTTTGCGTGTCAGGGACTGTGGCGTGCTGTCGCCTGGCCCACCATTCGTCTGAGGTGGGTCGTAGGGCATGGAAGATCTCCTTCGCTACCTATTGTGACCGAACAGACACTAACAGCGAAGGGTCTGGCATGTGAGGCGATCCCGCTACGACGTCGCGAGGCCGGCGGCGGTGCTCAGGACGGTTCGATCAGGGCAGCTCGATCAGGGGCCGGTAGCGGTCCTGGAGCATCTGGTCCCCACGCTCGCGCAGGACGGCATTGCGCGCCTCGGGCGGCAGGATCCATGCCTTGGCCGCCGCGCGGCTCTGCTCCTGCACCCAGCCGACTCGGGGGCGGCGGCGGGCCTCGTAGGCGTCGAGGGCGTCCTCGACGGTGCGGGTATCGCGCAGGACTTCGGCAAGGACGAGGGCGTCCTCGATCGCCATGCTGCCGCCCTCGCCCATGTGCGGCGGCGCGGCGTGGGCGGCGTCCCCGATCAGGACGACGCGCCCGGCGTGCCAGGAGTCCAGGTCCACCCACTCGATCGGCCCGAAGTGCAGCTGCTCGTCCGACTCCAGCGCGGCCAGGC
>JBKPQU010000234.1:0-9338 GCA_046734255.1 Actinomycetota bacterium | reverse complement strand
GCTCCAGGACGACGAGCCGTACCTGGCCGGCACCGCCCACCGGTCCACGGCCCGGATGTCCGCGGCGACCGCGGCGGAGGCCGGGATCGCCGACGGCGACGCCGTCCGGCTGGCCGGTCCGCGCGGGGCGGTCACCCTGCCGGTCGTCCTCACCCCGATGCCCGACCGGGTGGTGTGGGTGCCGACGAACTCCGCGGGCTGCGCGCCGTACGTCGACCTCGGGGTCGGCGCCGGTGGAGTGGTCGACATCAGTGGCGTCCCGGCCGCCCAAGTGGCGGCGCGCGGGGGTGAGGTGCGATGAGGATCCTCGCGGACAACCCGACCGCCGACTTCAGCCAGGACAACGGCTGGGTGATCCTGGTCAAGGCGGTGCTGGTCTTCGTCTTCCTCGTGGTGACCACGCTGCTGGCGATCTGGGCGGAGCGCCGGGTGGTGGCCCGCATGCAGTCGCGGCCCGGGCCGAACCGGGTCGGGCCGTTCGGCCTGCTGCAGAGCCTCGCCGACGGGATCAAGCTGGCGCTCAAGGAGGACATCATCCCCAAGGCCGCCGACCGCGCGGTCTACATCCTCGCCCCGATCATCTCCACGACCGCGGCCTTCGTCGCCTTCGCCGTGATCCCGTTCGGGCCGGAGGTGCACATCCCCGGCACCGACATCATCACCCCGCTGCAGCTCACCGACCTGTCGGTGGCGGTCCTGTTCGTGCTCGCCGTGGCCAGCGTCGGGGTGTACGGGATCGTGCTGGCGGGCTGGTCGTCGGGGTCGACGTACCCGCTGCTGGGCGGCCTCCGCTCCTCGGCCCAGGTGATCTCCTACGAGATCGCGATGGGACTGGCGCTGGTCAGCGTCTTCCTCTACTCCGGGTCGATGTCCACCTCGGCGATCGTCTCCGCGCAGACCTCGATCTGGTGGATCCTGCCGCTGTTCCCGTCGTTCGCGATCTACATGATCTCGATGGTGGGGGAGACCAACCGGGCGCCGTTCGACCTGCCCGAGGCCGAGGGCGAGCTGGTCGGCGGCTTCCACACCGAGTACTCGTCGCTGAAGTTCGCGCTGTTCTTCCTCGCCGAGTACATCAACATGGTCACGGTCTCGGCGATCGCGACGACGCTGTTCCTCGGCGGATGGCGGGCTCCGTGGCCGATCTCGCTGTGGAGCGGCGCGAACCACGGCTGGTGGCCGCTGCTCTGGTTCCTGATCAAGTTGTGGATCTTCATGTTCGTGTTCATCTGGCTGCGCGGCACGCTGCCCCGGTATCGCTACGACCAGTTCATGCGCTTCGGCTGGAAGCGCCTGATCCCGCTGGCGCTGGCGTGGATCGTCGCAGTCTCGATCGTCCGCGGCTTCCAGCAGTTCACCGACCTGAACCGGGAGCAGCGGATCCTCGCGATCCTGGTGCTCGTCTTCGTGATCGGGCTGGTGTACCTCTTCGTCGGCGGTGGAGAGGCCGAGGAGGAGGAGGACGAGGGCGTCGCGGCGGGCGATCAGGTCGACCCGTTCGCCGGCGGATACCCTGTGCCGCCGCTGCCGGGACAGCGACTGCAGCGGACCTCCGGGTCCGGCCGGTCGGCGGGTGCGATCGAGGCGCAGGAGGCGCTCGATTCGAAGGAGGTGCGCCGTGGCTGAGGAGACCGAAGAGCGGGACGACGACTCCGGCGGGTTCTTCAGCGACCTGTGGGCCTCGGTCGCCGGGTTCGGCGTCACGTTCAGGACGATGTTCACGCGGACGGTGACCGAGCAGTACCCGGAGGAGAAGGTCCCGCCGCAGCCGCGCTTCCACGGGCGGCACCAGCTCAACCGCCATCCGGACGGGCTGGAGAAGTGCATCGGCTGCGAGCTGTGCGCCTGGGCGTGCCCGGCCGACGCGATCTACGTCGAGGGCGCGGACAACACCGAGGAGGCGCGGTACTCGCCCGGCGAGCGGTACGGGCGGGTGTACCAGATCAACTACCTGCGCTGCATCTTCTGCGGGCTGTGCATCGAGGCCTGCCCGACCCGGGCGTTGACGATGACCAACGACTTCGAACTGGCCGGCCCCACCCGGGCCGGCCTGATCTACGAGAAGCAGGACCTGCTCGGCTCGCTGCAGGCCGGCATGGTCCCGGCGCCGCACCCGATGGTGCCGGGCACCACCGAGGCCGACTACTACCAGGGCAAGGTCACCCAGGCGGTGCCCGAGCAGCAGGAGTGGGTCCGGGCTCGAGCGAAGGGGGAGGAATGAGCGCGATGATCGCCGCCCTCGCCCCCGCGACCGGGAGCCTGCTGTCCGCCGGCGGCCAGGGCGTCTCCACGGTGTCCGGCGGCGCGGAGAACGTCCTGTTCTGGATCCTCGCCCCGGTGATGGTGATCGCCGCGATGGGCCTGCTGTTCGTCCGCAAGGCGGTGCACGCCGCGCTGTGCATGGCGCTGGTGATGGTCTGCCTGGGCATGGTGTACGTCGCCCTGCAGGCGCCGTTCCTCGGGGTCGTACAGATCTTCGTCTACACCGGCGCCGTGATGATGCTGTTCCTGTTCGTGCTCATGCTGATCGGAGTCGACTCCAGTGACTCGCTGATCGAGACGATCAAGGGCCAGCGTTTCGCCGGCACGCTGCTCGGGCTGGGCTTCGCGGTGCTGCTGCTCGGCGTCCTGCACAGCGCGGTCTACGCGGCCGCGATCGGGCTGGACGGGGCGAACTCCGAGGGCAACGTCACCGGCCTGGCGGTGCTGATCTTCGGGCCCTGGGTCTGGGTCTTCGAGGTGACCAGCGGCCTGCTGATCACCGCCGCGCTCGGTGCGATGGTGCTGGCGCACCGCGAGCGCCTCATCCCGAAGCCAACGCAGAAGCAGCTGGCGGCCCGGCGGATCAAGAGCGGCCCGGTCAAGGCGCCGCTGCCCGCCCCCGGTGTCTTCGCCCGGCACAACGCCGTGGACACCCCGGCGCTGCTGCCGGACGGGACGCCGAGTGAGCTGTCGGTGTCCCGGGTCCTGACCGCGCGCGGCCAGAACCAGCCGGTCTCCAGCCACGCCCTGGACGTCTCGGTGGTCCAGGCCGAGATCGACGACCCGTTGCGCGACGACGAGCGGAGCCGGTCATGAACCTCGTGAACTGGCTGTACCTGTCCGCCCTGCTGTTCGCCATCGGCGCCGCCACCGTGCTGCTGCGGCGCAACGCGATCATCGTGTTCATGGGCGTCGAGCTCATGCTCAACGCCACGAACCTCGCGTTCGCCACCTTCGCCCGGATCAACGGTGACCTGACCGGACAGGTGATCGCGCTCTTCGTCATGCTGGTCGCCGCGGCCGAGGTGGTCGTCGGCCTGGCGATCATCATGGCGATCTTCCGCACCCGGCGCTCCGCCTCGGTGGACGACGCGAGCCTGCTGAAGTACTGAGAGGCGGAGACGTGACGATCAGCCTTGCCGCGGAGCAGTACCTACCGGCCACCGGGGTGGTTGAGCGCGGATCCTGGCTGATGGTCGCGCTGCCCCTGGCCGGTGCCGCGATCCTGCTGCTCGGCGGCCGCCGGACCGACCGCTGGGGGCACTGGCTGGGCGTCCTGCTGCCCTGGGCGGCGTTCGTCTGGACGGCGCTGGTGTTCCTGAATCTCCTCAGCTACCCCGCCGCCGAGCGCGCCCGGGACCTCCAGCTGTACGACTGGGTGCCGGCCGGCTCGTTCCACGTCACCGCCGGGTTGCTGCTCGACCCGCTGTCGATCGCCTTCGCATTGCTGATCACGTTCGTGGGCTCGCTGATCCACGTGTACTCCGTGGCCTACATGGCGCACGACGAGGACCGGCGCCGCTTCTTCGGCTACCTCAACTTCTTCGTCGCGTCGATGATGCTGCTCGTCCTGGCCGACTCCTACCTGCTGCTCTACGTCGGCTGGGAGGGCGTCGGCCTGGCCTCCTACCTGCTGATCGGGTTCTGGAACCAGAGGCCGGACTACGCGGCCGCGTCGAAGAAGGCGTTCGTGGTCAACCGGGTGGGCGACGTCGGGATGTCCGTCGCGGTCATGATCATGTTCGCCACGTTCGGCGGCGTGGCGTTCGCGCAGGTGCTCCCGAACGCGGACAAGGCGCCCACCTCGACGCTCACCTTCCTGGGGCTCATGCTGCTGCTGGCCGCCTGCGGGAAGTCGGCCCAGTTCCCGCTGCAGTCCTGGCTCGGCGACGCGATGGCCGGCCCCACCCCGGTGTCGGCGCTGATCCATGCCGCCACGATGGTCACCGCCGGCGTCTACCTGATGGTGCGCAGCGGACCGATCCTGCAGGCCGCACCCGCGGCGCAGACCACCGTGGTCGTCGTCGGCATGATCACGCTGCTGTTCGGGGCGATCATCGGCTGCGCCAAGGACGACATCAAGAAGGCGCTGGCCGCCTCGACGATGTCCCAGATCGGCTACATGATGCTGGCGGCCGGCCTCGGCCCGATCGGGTACGCGTTCGCCATCCTCCTCCTGCTCTGCCACGGCTTCTTCAAGGCCGGCCTGTTCCTCGGCGCCGGCTCCGTGATGCACGGGATGAACGACTCGGTGGAGATGCGCCGCTACGGGCGGCTGGCGATGATGCTGCGGATCACCTGGATCACCTTCGGGATCGCGTGGTTGGCGATCATCGGCATCCCGCCCTTCTCCGGGTTCTTCAGCAAGGACAAGATCATTGAGGCTGCGTTCGTCGGCGAGGGCTGGCGGCCGTGGGTCTTCGGCGGGGCCGCCCTGATCGGGGCGGGGATCACCGCGTTCTACATGTCCCGGGTGTACTTCATGACCTTCCACGGTCGCTCGCGCCGCTGGCCGTCCGACGCGCACCCGCACGAGTCCCCCGCGCTCATGACCTGGCCGATGATCGTGCTGGCGTTCGGCTCGGCGGGGCTCGGGGTGGCGCTCGGCGCCACCGACGCCCTGGTGGACTGGCTGATACCGGTCACCGGCGAGCCGCCGGAGGGGGAGCCGGTGGTCTCGGCGGCGGTCCTGATCACCATCACCCTCGTGCTGGTCCTGCTGGGTGGCGCGTTCGCGTTCTGGCGGTACGCCGCCCAGGAGGTGCCCGAGGTCGCGCCACGCGGGTCGGTGATGACCCGCGCGGCCCGCCGCGACCTGTTCCAGGACGACGTCAACGAGGCGCTGTTCATGCGGCCGGGCCAGTACCTGACGCGTTCGCTGGTGTTCGTCGACAACCAGTGGGTGGACGGCGCCGTCCGCGGCCTGGCCGCCCTGGTCGGCGGGCTCGCCGGCCGGCTGCGTCGCTGGCAGACCGGCCTCGTCCGCTCCTACGCCATGTCCATCCTGGCCGGGGTGATCGCCGTTGTCGGCGGCCTCCTCCTGGTCCGGATCTGAGCGCCGACCGAGACAGGGAGTGAGGCTGTGAACGACTTCCCCTGGCTGACCGTGATCGGCGTGCTGCCGCTGCTCGGCGCCGCGATGATCTGGATGCTGCCCCAGTCGATGGCGCAGGCGTCCCGCCGCGTCGCCCTGGTGGTCTCGCTGGCCACGCTCGCTCTGGTGATCATCGTCGCGCTGGGCTTCGACGTCGGCCGGGCCGGTGAGTACCAGTACGCGGAGACGTACCGGTGGATCCCACTGTTCGGGGTGAGCTACGCGGTGGCCGTCGACGGCATCGCGCTGGTGATGGTCGCGCTGTCCGCGGTGCTGGTCCCGATCTGCGTGCTCGCCGGGTGGAACGAGGTCAGCGGGCCGGCCGAGGGCGCCAGGACGAAGAACTTCTTCGCGCTGATGCTGGTGCTGGAGACGTTCATGGTCGGGGTCTTCGCCGCCCGCGACCTGTTCCTGTTCTACGTGTTCTTCGAGGCGATGCTGATCCCGGTGTACTTCCTGATCGGTGGGTTCGGCGGCCCGCAGCGCCGCTACGCATCGGTGAAGTTCCTGCTGTACTCCCTGTTCGGCGGGCTGCTCATGCTGGCCGCGGTGATCGGGATCTACGCGGCCGGTCCCGGCGGCGACCAGGGCTTCCTGACGTCGAACCTGACCGGCCTGCACTACTCGAGCTCGGCGCTGGAGCGGTTGCTGTTCTGCGGCTTCTTCTTCGCCTTCGCGGTCAAGGCGCCGATGTGGCCGGTGCACACCTGGCTGCCCGACGCCGCGGCCGAGGCGCCGGCCGGGGTCGCCGTCCTGCTCGTCGGCGTCCTGGACAAGGTCGGCACCTTCGGGATGCTCACCCTCTGCCTGCCGCTGTTCCCGAACGCGAGCCAGTGGGCGGCACCGGTCGTCCTGACACTGGCCGTGATCTCCGTGCTGTACGGCGCGCTGCTGGCGATCGGGCAGAGCGATCTCAAGCGGCTGATCGCCTACACCTCGATCTCGCACTTCGGCTTCATCGTGCTGGGGATCTTCGCGTTCACCTCGACCGGGCAGGCCGGGTCCGCGCTGTACATGGTCAACCACGGCTTCTCCACCGCGGCGCTGTTCCTCGTCGCCGGGATGCTGATCGCGCGGCGCGGCTCGCAGCTGATCGGGGACTACGGCGGCCTGCAGCGCAGCACCCCGCTGCTGGCCGGAGGGTTCCTGCTGGCCGGTCTGTCCAGCCTGGCGCTGCCCGGGATGTCGAGCTTCGTCAGCGAGATCCTCGTGCTGGTCGGCACCTACTCGCGGCAGCCCGCGGCCGCGCTCGTCGCCGTCCTCGGGATCATCCTGGCCTCGCTCTACATCCTGCTGACCTACCAGCGGATGTTCACGGGTCCGGCCCGCGAGTACGCCTCGGGCTGGCGGGACATGGACGTCCGTGAGGCCTGGGTGGTCGCCCCGGTGATCGCGGTGATCATCGCGCTCGGCTTCTACCCGAAGCCCGTGCTGGACGTGCTCAACCCCGCCGTGACCCGGACCATGCAGCAGGTGGGCCTCACGGACCCGGCGCCCACGGTGGCGACCGGCGCGAACGGAGGGACCACGCCGTGATCCTGCTGTCGCCCTTCGAGGCCGCCACGTTCACGCCGCCGAAGATCGACTACCTCGCGGTAGCGCCGATGTTGATCGTCTTCGCGGCCGCCGTGGTGTCGGTGCTGATCGAGTCGTTCGTGCGCCGGGAGCGGCGCCACGCGATGCAGGTGACGCTGTCCGTGGTGGCGCTGGTCGCGGCGCTGGTCGCGCTCGTCGTGGCCGCCGCCCAGGGAACGCACGTGGTCACCGCGGGCACGTCGATCGTGATCGACGGGCCGGCGCTGTTCCTGCAGGCCACGATCCTCGTGCTGTCGCTGCTGGCGGTGCTGACGATGACCGAGCGGTCCAGCGACGTGGGCAGCTCGTTCACCCCGCAGGCCTCGGCGACCCCCGGATCCCCGGCCGAGGCTGCCGCGCGCCGCGCCGGCCTGCTGCAGACCGAGATCTTCCCGCTGCTGCTGTTCTCGGTCGGCGGGATGCTGATGTTCCCGGCGTCCAACGACCTCCTGACGATGTTCGTCGCGCTCGAGGTGCTCTCGCTGCCGCTGTACCTGCTCTGCGGGCTGTCCCGCAGGCGCCGGCTGCTGTCGCAGGAGGCCTCGATGAAGTACTTCCTGCTCGGAGCCTTCTCCTCGGCGTTCTTCCTCTACGGGACCGCCCTGCTCTACGGCTATTCGGGATCCGTGCAGCTGTCCGAGATCGCGGTCGCGGTCAACCAGGACATCGGCAAGGACGGGCTGCTGCTCGGTGGGACGGCGCTGCTCGTGGTCGGCCTGCTGTTCAAGGTCAGCGCGTCGCCGTTCCACGTGTGGACGCCGGACGTCTACCAGGGCGCGCCCACCCCGGTGACCGGGTTCATGGCCGCGTGCACGAAGGTCGCGGCGTTCGGGGCGCTGCTGCGGGTGCTGTACGTCGCGCTTCCCGGCAGCCGCTGGGACTGGCTGCCCGCGCTGGCCATCATCGCCGCGCTGACCATGGCGATCGGTTCGGTGATCGCGGTGGTGCAGGCCGACGTCAAGCGGATGCTCGCCTACTCCTCGATCGCGCACGCCGGCTTCATCCTGGTCGGCCTGCTCGCGCTGAGCCGCCAGGGCATCTCCGGGGTGCTGTTCTACCTGATCGCCTACGGCTTCACGACGATCGGCGCGTTCACCCTGATCACCCTGGTCCGCGCCCGGGCGGCGGACGGCGGAATCGGCGGCGAGGCCACCCACCTGTCCCAGTGGGCCGGGCTCGGGCGGACCTCGCCCTGGGTCGCGGCGACGTTCACCCTCTTCCTGCTCGCGTTCGCCGGGATCCCGCTGACCAGCGGCTTCACGGGCAAGTTCGCGGTGTTCTCGGCCGCCATCACGAGCGGCGGCGCCGTGGGCGCCTGGCTGGTCGTGATCGGGGTGGTGGCCAGCGCGGTCGCGGCGTTCTTCTACGTCCGGGTGATCGTGCTGATGTACTTCAGCGAGCCGACGGCGGCCGCCGCCACGGTGGCCACGCCCGGGACGCTCACCACGATCGCGATCGCGGCCGGGGCCGCGGTCACCGTGCTCCTCGGCGTCCTGCCCACCCCCGTTCTGGATCTAGCCGGGAAGGCCACGGTCTTCATACCGTGACGGGTGTGGCTCTCGAGCTCCCGTTCACCAACCGCGCGTTGGACCAGGCCGTCCGCTCCGGCCTGGTCGCGGTCGAGCGGCGGCTGCGCGAGGCCGTGCACCACACCGACCCGCTGGCCGCCGAGACCTCGCGCCACCTGGTGTTGGCCGGCGGCAAGCGGGTACGCCCGATGCTCACGCTGCTCGCCTCGCACCTGGGCGACCCGAGCCGCCCCGAGGTGCTCGACGCCGCCGTCGTCGTCGAGCTGACCCACCTGGCCACGCTCTACCACGACGACGTGATGGACTCCGCGCCGATGCGCCGCGGCGCGCCGTCCGTGCACCAGGTCTGGGGGAACAGCGTCGCGATCCTCACCGGGGACCTGCTGTTCGCCCGCGCCTCGCGGATCGTGGCCGGGCTGGGGCCCGAGGCGGTGCGGATCCAGGCGGCCACGTTCGAGCGGCTCTGCCTCGGCCAGCTGCACGAGACCGTCGGGCCCGGGCCGGAGGAGGACCCGGTCGAGCACTACCTCCGGGTCCTGGCCGACAAGACCGGCTCGCTGATCGCCACCGCCGGGCGGTTCGGCGCGATGTTCGCTGGCTGCGGCCCCGAGGTGGTCGAGGTCATGCTCGACTACGGCGGCCGGGTGGGGGTCGCCTTCCAGCTCGCCGACGACGTCCTCGACCTCGCCGCCGACGGCGTGGAGCTGGGCAAGACCCCCGGCACCGACCTGCGCGAGGGCGTGCCGACGCTGCCGGTGCTGCTCGTCCGGCAGGCCGCTGCGGCCGGTGACGCCTCGGCGCAGGAGGTCGTCGCCCTACTGGACGGCGACCTGTCGTCCGACGCGTCCCTGGCGCGGGCGGTGGCGGCCCTGCGGGCC
>JBKPQU010000233.1:0-7688 GCA_046734255.1 Actinomycetota bacterium | reverse complement strand
GCCGTCTACGCGCTGGAGGGTTCGATCGCGGTCACCGGCGCGCTCGTGCAGTGGCTGCGGGACAACCTCGGCCTGATCTCCGCCGCGGCGGAGGTCGAGGACCTCGCGCGGACCGTGGAGGACAACGGCGGCGCCTACTTCGTGCCCGCCTTCTCCGGGCTCTTCGCTCCGCACTGGCGGTCGGACGCGCGCGGAGCCCTCGTCGGCCTGACCCGCTACGTCACCAAGGGGCACCTGGCCCGCGCCGTCCTGGAGGCCACGGCGTTCCAGACCCGCGAGGTCGTCGAGGCGATGAACGCCGACTCCGGCGTCAGCCTGACCGAGCTGAAGGTGGACGGCGGCATGGTGGCCAACGAGACGTTGATGCAGTTCCAAGCCGACATCCTGGACGTCCCGGTGATCCGCCCGGTGCTGGCCGAGACCACCGCACTCGGTGCCGCGTACGCCGCCGGCCTGGCGGTGGGCTACTGGTCGGGCGAGGAGGAGCTGCGCAGGAACTGGGCGGAGTCCCGGCGATGGACGCCGTCGATGGACCCCGAGACGCGGGAACGCCAATACCGCAACTGGAAGAAGGCGGTCACCCGGACCCTGGACTGGGTCGAGCCCGGCGACTGACCAGCCGCGCGCACCGCCGGGGCCGGAGATATCGTCACGGGATGGGTGGTCTTTCTGTCGGCTACGCCGCCATGCTCGAGCAGTTCGGCCCGCAAGAGGTCGTCGAGTACACCGCGCTGGCCGAGCAGCATGGGTTCAGCGGCTGCATGGCCGCCGATCACTTCCAGCCCTGGACGCCGCGTCAGGGCCAGGCGTCGTTCGTCTGGAACGTGCTGACCGCGGTGGGGGAGCGCACCCGCGGCGACCTGGGGCCGGGCGTCACCTGCCCGAGCTTTCGGTTCCACCCGGCGATCGTGGCCCAGGCCGCGGCCACGCTGGAGGCGATGTACCCGGGGCGCAGCTGGCTCGGCATCGGCTCGGGTGAGGCGCTGAACGAGCACGTCGTCGCGGGCTACTGGCCCGAGGTCGGGGAGCGCTCGGTGCGCATGTTCGAGGCGATCGAGCTGATCAAGAGGCTGTTCGACGCATCGGTCGCCGGCAAGGACGTCCGGCACGACGGTCGCTTCTTCAAGATGGGGTCCACCCGGCTGTGGACGATGCCGGAGGTTCCCCCGCCGGTGCTGGTGGCCACCGCGGGACCGGTGAACGCCAAGCGCACCGGCAGGTTCGCCGACGGCATCATCACGGTGGGCGCCCCGCTGGAGAAGATCTCGGGCCTGTTCGAGAAGTTCGCCGAGGGCGCCCGCGAGGCGGGCAAGGACCCGGAGTCGATGCCGCGGATCCTGCAGCTTCACCTGTCCTGGGCAGCCACCGACGAGGAGGCCCTGGCCAACGCGATGACCGAGTGGCCGAACGGCGGGATGAAGTTCCCCAAGGCCGACATCCGCTCGCCGTTCGACTTCGAGCAGATGGCCAAGCTGGTGCGGCCGGAGGACTTCGAGGGCCGGATGATCATGTCGTCCGACCCCGACGTCCACCGCGCGTACATCCAGAAGTTCGTCGACCTCGGCTTCGATCGGATCTACCTGCACAACGTGGGCCGCAACCAGGCCGAGTGGATCGAGGTCTTCGGCCGCGACGTCCTGCCGAAGCTGGCGCGCTGAGCGCAGGGTGACCGTTCGGGGTCGCCGCCCACCGTTCGCCGGATGGCGATTCTCGGGAGCACTGTCGATTTCCGTCACCGATTGCTGCGTATCCATCACATTCCTCAGTAACTTGGGTCCGGTTCAGTGATATCCGAGGAGACCCATGGCGCGACCCAGCGACGATACGTGGCCCTCCAGGTCGAGACCGGCGGCACGGCGTCCTCCCGCTCCGGCCGGCACGATCGGGCTCAACGCCGCCGACGACGACATGCCCCTGATCATCCGTGACCGGTCCGCCGTGCGGGACCGGATCGGCACGTCCTCACGGGAGCGCCTGCGCGCCGCCCGGCTGGCCAGCGGCTGGTCGCCGCGCACGGACGCCGTCCCTGGCGGTCCCGCGACGCCAACGGCATGGACGGCGAACGTTGCGCCGGGACCTCCGCAGGCAGCGGTGACCCCGTCCGTTCCGGTCACGCCCGTCTCCGGCATCGACCAGGTGATCCGCGGCCCCCTCTTCCGGCCGCCCGAGGGGGAGCCGGCACAGCCTCCCGAGCAGCTCCCGGCGCACGAGGTCGTTCCCGCCGAGGACGACTGGTTCTGGCAGGCCGAGGCGGCCCGCGTACCGGAGGGCGTTTCGGACCCGTTCGCGTTCCTGCAGCCGGATCGCACCGACTCCGTGGAGTTCTCGCAGGGGACCGATCCCTTCGGTCTCCCGCTGCCGGAGGCCATCGCTCCCCGATCGGCCGCCGCTCGCCACGCCCGCATAGGTGGGTCGACCGGGCGGCGAGCGTGGCGCATGCCCGCGGTCACCGGTGCCGCCGGCGTCCTGGCAGGGATCGTGCTCGGCGTCACCGGCAGCCAGCACGCGGCCCCGGCGCCCGCGGAGGCGGCGGTGGTGCCGTCGACGGTGACCGTGACCGCGCCCACCGTTCCGCCCGTGACCGTGACGGTGACCACGGCCGCGGCCCGGCCCTCACCGACCCGTTACGCCGACTGTTCCGCGGTGACGCGAGCGGAGGCAGCGCCGCTCTACCGGGGTGAGCCCGGCTACCGCGCGGCACTCGACCCGGACGGCGACGGCATCGCCTGCGAGCACGGCTGAGCCCGCCTGACCCGTCAGCGGCCTACCCTGCCCGGGTGAAGAGCAAGGTGGTGCTGGTCGTGCGCACCGACCTCGACATGGGCCGGGGGAAGATCGCCGCCCAGGCCGCGCACGCGGCGGTGGCGGCGGCACTGTCCAGCCTCGGATCCGAGGCGTTCGACGAGTGGGCCGACGACGGTCAGCCCAAGGTCGTCTGCCGGGTGGACGGCGCCGACGAGCTGTACGACATCGTGCAGCAGGCGACCGAGGCCGGGGTGCCTGCCGGGGTGATCCACGACGCCGGTCGTACCCAGGTCGATCCCGGCACGCCCACCTGCGCGTTCGTCGGACCGGACCGCGCCGACCGGATCGACGAGATCACCGGGGAGCTGCGCCTGCTGTAGGGGAGTTCCCTGCCGGGGGGATGTTCTGCAGCCGGACCTGCCCGCGCACGATCAGGCGTGCGGCCGCGTCCATGATCTCGACCGTCCACAGCTGCTGGCTGCGGCCACGGTGGATCGGCCGTGCGGTGGCGGTCAGCTCGCCCTCGCGCGCGTCCGCGACGAAGTCGGTCTGCATGGACACCGGGACGGCCCGGCCGGCGCCGTCGAGCCAGCTCGATGCCGCCGCGCTCGCCGCGGTCTCCACGACGGTGCAGAACACGCCCCGGTGGACGGTACCGTCCGCCTGGAGCAGCTCGGGGCGCACCGGCCAGCGGATCACGACGTGGTCCTCGCTGGACTCCGCCAGTCGCAGGCCGAGCAGGCCGACAAAGCCGCCGAGCGTCTCCAGGGAGGTCATCGATTCTCACCCTAGGGCCTGTCAGGCAGGCCCTTATCAGGCCGCCGGCGACGTCTCGCCCGCGGCGGGCCACCGGGACCGGACAGCGGTGGGGCGCCGCCCCCGCAGGTCCGGCGCCCCACCTGGTTACCAGGTTGGCCTGTCAGAGGAGGTGGTCGAAGTCGCCGTCCTTGGCGCCGAGGATCAGAGCCTCGATCTCCGCCCGTGTGTAGACCAGGGCCGGCCCGTCGGGGTGACGGGAGTTGCGGACGGCCACTGCGTCGCCGGAAAGCTCGGCGATCTCGACGCAGTTTCCTTGCGAGCCGCTCCTACGGCTCTTGACCCACACAGCCCCACCGAGCTCTGTGGCAGGAATGCCGTTGTAGACCTCGCGCATGTGTACTCCTGATGCGTGGGAGGGCTCTGGCGACCCGGCTCCTACAGTCGTCAGTGGCGCCTCAGCTGCTGCACGTGCATCCGCCCGAGCAGATGCACGGATGATAGCGGACGATAACGAAGATCGCGCAATATTGTGACGCGACCGTGACGAAGCCCCGCCGTGCGCCGGAAGCCGGGGCAATCGCGGCACCGACCTGGGCAGACGCGAAGGCCCTCCGGTCAGGTCTGCGCGAGGATCTTGGTGAGCAGCTCGTGCGTGGCCTCCGGGGTGAGCCCGTCGACCGTCAGGCGGTCCATCACCTGGGTGTAGGCGTCGACCTGCTCGCGCTTGTCCAGGTACAGAGCACTGACCAGCTGCTCCACGTAGACGATGTCGGGCAGGTCCTCCTCGGGGAAGCGCAGGATCGTGAAGCTGCCGCCGTCGGCCGCGTGCCCGCCCAGCCGGAAGGGCATCACCTGCAGGGTGATGTTGGGCAGTTCGGTCAGCTCCAGCAGCCGCTGCAGCTGGGCCCGCATCACCTTGCGGCCGCCGGTCGGACGCCGCAGCGCGGCCTCGTCGACGACCGCCCAGAGGGCCGGCGGGTCGGGCCGGGTCAGGATCCGCTGGCGGGCGATCCGGAGCCCCACGCGCCGTTCGACCTCGTCCCCGGGCGCCTTCGGACGCCCGGTCACGGTCACCGCGCGGGCGTAGTCCTCGGTCTGCATCAGCCCGGGCACGAACTGGACCTCGTAGGTGCGCACGAGGTTCGCGGCCTCCTCCAGGCCGATGTAGGTCTGGAACCACTGCGCCAGGACGTCGTCGAAGCTGTGCCACCAGCCCTGGCGGTTGGCCTCGCGAGCCAGGGTGAGCAGCGACTCCCGCTCGCCCACGTCGCTGACCCCGTACAGCGTGAGCAGGTCCTCGATGTCCCGTTCCTTGAAGCTGACCCGGCCCAGCTCCAGCCGGCTGATCTTGGACTCCGAGGCGCGGATCGTGTACCCCGCGGCTTCCCGGCCGATCCCGGCCTTCTCGCGCAGGCGCCGCAACTGCGCACCGACCACGATTCGCCGAACGGTCGGGCCGCTCGACGGCGAGGTCGTCACGAGATGCCTCCCGACTTACGGGCTAGGCAGACAGTGTGCCATCTCGGTGCTATCCCGGCCCTAATCGCCGGTCGGAGCAGTCATGTCCGGTTAGAGTTCAAAATCGTAGTTGATGCACGTGCATCCGCAAGGCACGGTGGGATAGTATCCGTGCACGTGCATTTGCGCAGAGCGTCTGCACCAAGCAGTAGGTCTGTGCACCATGACAGAGTTCCGTGAACGGGGTGGGCCGTGGACGACCGGGAACCGGCGGTGGCGGGGACCGTCATGAGGCCGCGTGCGGTCGGGTACCCCCTTCCGGCCCCGCCCGGGACCGGGCACGGCTGAGCACGGTGGTCACGGCCTCGGCGTCGGTGCGTGTGCGAGCGCTCAGCGCCTCCACCCGGACCCGACGTCGCAGCGCGCAACCGGTGCCGGTGGCCGACGCCGGAGGGGTGCGCCGAGTCGCCTCCTGCCCGCTGCGCGCGAGCTACGCAGCGGTCTCCTCGGCCCGCGAGTTCGTGCGTCACGTCCTGGCCGACTGGGGCAGCGACGCCGACCAGGGCGACCTCGGTGCACACCTCAGCGACGACGTCAGCCTCGTTGCGTCCGAGATGGTGGCCAACGCCCTGCAGCACGGCGTGGGGCTGGATCCGCCGCAGGACGCCGTCCCGGCCGATCCGCAGCCGGCGGCCGAGCCGGACGAGCAGGTGGGTCTCACCCTGCTGGAAACGCCGTCCGTCCTGCTGTGCGTGGTCAACGACCCCAGCAACGACGCCCCGGTGCCCAGGCTCCCGGATGCCGGCACGGCCTCCGGCCGCGGGCTGCATCTGATCGAGTCGCTCAGCGAGTCCTGGGGGTGGAGTCCGGTGGCGGGTGACGGCGTCCATGCCGGCAAGGCCGTGTGGGCCACGTTCCCGCTGACCGCCGACACACCACAGGGTTCACCCGTGGCGCCTGCGGCAGTGCGCAAGGCATCGGGCTGGGCGGTCGCATCCGCCTCGGCCGTCCATCGGCCGGATCGAGACGGAGGTTCTGGGGAATGCATTGGGGTCGTGACGCCAGGCAGCACCGGGCGGTCCTCGACGCTCTGAGCACGGTCGGGGGGACTGGGCTGACGGCGCTGGCCCTTGCGGTCATGACCGACCTGCCGGAATCACGGCTGGAAGCGATCCTCGAGGAGCTGACCGCCGCCGGTCTGATCGCCCGGCGGCTCGATCCCCAGGTCGCCGTGGCGCGCGTCCGCCGGTCGAGCTACCAGATCGCCGACCGGACCAGAGGGTTCAGCGGCCGCATCGGCCGTTCTGTGGCTCGCTGACCGCCGCCGCGCGGCGGCTTTCGCTCAGCCCTTTCGGGCGACTCCCGCCAGCATCCTGATCGAGGCAGGCTCCTCGTCCGCCCACTCCGCGATGTCGGCCAGGCCGGGATCCAGCAGCTCGAAACCCTCGAACAGCTGCTCGATCTGGCCGGCCGAGCGCATCACCACGGGTGCTGACGATCGGGCGCTCACGGCCTCGATCACCCGCACCGCCTCAGGGTCCATGCCGTCCAGGCAGGCCGCCGAGATGGCCAGGTACGAACCGGCAGCCGCGGCCTTGCCGTACTGAGCGACGATCTCCGGGGAGGTGTCGTGCCGGACGAAGTGCAGGACGGCGACCATCAGCAGCCCGACCGGCTCGTCGAAGTCGATCAGTGCTCGGACGTTCGGGTCCTCCAGCACCGAGGACGGCTGCCGGAGGTCGTGCTGGACGGTGATCACGTCCGGCACGGTCGCGCGCAGCGCACGGTTGTGCGCCATCACGATGGGGTCGTTGTCGACGTAGACGACCCGGGTGTCCGGGTTCACCTTCCGGGCGACCTCGTGGACATTGGGCGAGGTGGGGATGCCGGTACCGAGATCGATGAACTGCCGCACCCCGGTCTCGGCGATCATCTGCACGGTCTGCAGCAGGAAGCTGCGGTTGAGCCGTGCCGCCCGCTGGTAGTCCGGGCATCTCTCGCCGATCTCCTCGACCGCGGCGCGGTCGACGGCGAAGTTGTCCTTGCCGCCGAGGGCGTAGTCGTACATCCGGGCCGGGCTCGGCCTTGTGGTGTCGACGTCCGGTGGGATCCAATCGTTGGCGTCCTCGGTCCAGCTCCAGTCGTAGTCCGGGCCGGCATCCCCGCGGCTGCCGCTGGTCATCGACCTCACCTCTCGCCCTTAGGTGACATCAAGGACATCCGGCGTCAGCCTAGCTGATTTATGCGCTGAGTCAACGCCTGATTACACAGAGCTTCTAAGAGACGCCATTCACGTCAATTTTCGTCCCACTGGTCACTTTCATCATGTCTCATCGCCGGCCAACGGCTTGATCACCGCGACCACCTGATCCATCGCCACGCGCGTCCCGGCGTCCACCGGCAGGTCCACGACGACGCCCGCCGCCGATGCCGCCAGCGTGTGCTCCATCTTCATCGCCTCGACGACGACCAGCGTCTGGCCGGCCCTGACGTGCTCGCCGACCGCCGTCGCGACCAGCACGACGGTGCCGGGCATGGGGGAGCGCAGGGAGGCGTCACCGGTGACGCCCGCGGCGTCCTCGCCGGCCTCCTCCGAGGGCGACCGTTGATGCTCCTGCAGCACCCAGGTGACGCCGTCGCGGGCCAGCCAGGTCGCGGGACCGTCCTCGGCGATCGCGTAGTGGCGCGTGCGGCCATCAAGGGTGACCCAGAGGGTCCCGTCGTCC
>JBKPQU010000232.1:0-5147 GCA_046734255.1 Actinomycetota bacterium | reverse complement strand
TCGCCGTCCCGGGGGAGCACGCCCGGCGCGTGCACCCGGGGGGCGGCGTGCTGCGGGCGACCGCCACGGTCGACGGGACGGCGGTCGGCACGTGGACGGCCCGCCGCACCCGGAACCGGCTCGCGGTGGCCATCGAGCCCTTCGCCCCGCTGCGCGCCCGCGCGGAGCAGGCGCTGGCCGCCGAGGCCGCCGACGTCGCCCGGTTCCAGGGTCTGGAGGGTTCGGTCACGTTCGCGCCCGGATGAGCACCGGCGCGGTCAGCCGACGATGCGGATCCGCAGGCGGCGGAACCCCTTGCCCTTGTTCTCCACCTTGGTCACCTCGATGCCGCCGATCTGCTTCGTGGAGGCCACGTGCGTGCCGGCGTCCGCCTGGGTGTCCAGCCCGACGATGTCCACGATGCGGACCGTGGTCAGCTCCGGGGGGAGCAGGTTGGTCGCCGTGCGGATCAGGTCGGGGTAGTCGGCGAAGGCCTGCTCGCGGGGGAGCGTGGTCGTGGTGATCGCCCGGTCGGCGAGGATCTCCGCGGCGCAGGCCCCGGCGACGGCGTCCCGGAAGCCCGGCGGGACCTCGGGCAGGTTGAAGTCCATCCGCGCCTCCAATGGCTCCATGTTGCCCCCGGTGACCAGCGCGCCGAAGTCCCGGAACACGACACCGGAGAGCAGGTGGAGGCCGGAGTGGGTGCGCATGAGCGCGGTTCGGCGCTCGTCCTCGACCGCGCCGCGCACCGCGGTGCCGGGCGGCGGCAGCGGATCGCCCGGCTCGGGCACCAGCCACAGGTCGTCGCCCTTGCGCACTCCGACGATCCGGGTCTGGACCCCGCCCCAGAGCAGGACCCCGTGGTCCGGCGGCTGCCCGCCGCCGCCGGGGTAGAACGCCGAGCGGTCCAGGACGACGCCCTCGGCGTCGCTCGCCAGCACGGTGGCGTCCCACTCGCGCAGCGTCTGGTCGGCCAGCTCGAGCCGGTGGGTGCGCCCGTGCTGGCCGGGGTCGTCGTCGGTGACCGGCGTCATGGGCCGCAGCCTACGGCGGCGCGCCCACCGGCCCGCCCACCGGCCGGAGCGCCCACTGCGGCCGATGGGGGACGTGCGCTACGCGACACCCCCGACGCTTTACCTGGCCGGTGGCCGGGACAAGACTGCGGGTGGCGAAACCGCGCAGCGACCTGCGCAACGACCCGGAGAACGCCGCGCGCACCTCCCGTGGCACCATCGTCGGCGGTCCGGAGCCGCCGCGGTGAGCCCGGCGACCGGGTGTCGGATGATCGGGGTAGACCGGAGGGCGATGAGCATGGCTGTCGAGACCACCCCGGAACGCGACACGGGTGTGTTCTCCCCGGGACGGGCGAAGATCTCCGCCCGGACCCTGCGCACCGACGACTGGCGCCGGTCGCCGCTGTGGATCGGGGTGATCCTGGCCTTCTTCGTGCTCTACAGCACGGTCCGGATCTTCATGAACAAGTGGTACTACGCCGAGCCGGAGAACTACCTCACCCCGGTCTACTCGCCGTGCGTCAGCGCCTCCTGCCCGGAGGGTGCCGCGGACTTCGGCACGTGGCTGCCCAGCTTCCCGGCCGCGATCCCGCTGTCGATCCTGATCTTCCCGATCCTCGCCGGCTTCCGGGTCACCTGCTACTACTACCGGAAGATCGGCTACCGCTCCCTGTGGCTGTCGCCGCAGGCCTGCGCGGTGGCCGAGCCGCACCGCCGCTACACCGGGGAGACCCGCTTCCCGCTGATCGTGATGAACTACCACCGCTACTTCTTCGTGCTGGCGAGCATCCTGCTGCTGGTCAACCTCTACGACGCGGTCAAGGCGTTCTTCCCGACCACGGGCGGGTTCGGCTTCGGTCTGGGCACGGTGATCATGGTGGTCAACGTGGTCGCGCTGACCATGTACTCACTCACCTGCCACGCCTGCAGGCACCTGCTCGGCGGCCGGCTGAAGCACTTCTCCGCGCACCCGCTGCGCTACCGGATGTGGACCTTCCTCACCCGGCTCAACCCCAGGCACGGGACGTTCGCGATGACGTCGCTGTTCACGGTGATCTTCACCGACTTCTACATCATGGCCGTGTCCGCCGGCTGGATCTCCGACCTGCGGTTCGTCAACTGACCCGACCCATCCAGCAGGGACGTCACCGATGACATCGACCACCCAATCGACCACAGACACGCAGCGGCACACCTACGACGTCCTGGTGATCGGGGCGGGCGGAGCCGGGCTGCGGGCGGCGATCGAGGCCCGCGAGCAGGGGATGCGTACGGCGATCATCTCCAAGTCGCTGTTCGGCAAGGCGCACACCGTGATGGCCGAGGGCGGCGCGGCCGCGGCGATGGGCAACGTGAACAGCAAGGACAACTGGCAGGTGCACTTCCGCGACACGATCCGCGGCGGCAAGTTCCTGAACAACCCGCGGATGGCGGAGCTGCACGCCAAGGAGTCCCCGGACCGGGTCTGGGAGCTGGAGACCTACGGCGCGCTGTTCGACCGCACCCCCGACGGGCGGATCAGCCAGCGCAACTTCGGCGGCCACGAGTACCCGCGGCTCGCGCACGTCGGCGACCGCACCGGCCTGGAGATGATCCGCACACTCCAGCAGAAGATCGTCTCGCTGCAGCAGGACGACCAGCGCGAGTTCGGCGACGCCGAGGCCCGGCTGCGGGTCTTCCACGAGACCACGATCACCGACCTGCTGCTGGACGGCGGGGCGATCAGCGGAGCCCTCGGCTACTTCCGCGACACGGGTGGCTTCGTGCTGTTCACCGCACCCGCCGTCGTTCTGGCCACCGGTGGGATCGGCAAGTCGTTCAAGGTGACCAGCAACTCCTGGGAGTACACCGGAGACGGTCACGCGCTGGCGCTGCGTGCCGGAGCAAGCCTGATCAACATGGAGTTCGTGCAGTTCCACCCGACCGGGATGGTCTGGCCGCCGTCGGTCAAGGGGATCCTCGTGACCGAGTCGGTCCGGGGGGACGGCGGCGTCCTGCGCAACTCCGAGAACAAGCGGTTCATGTTCGACTACGTGCCCGAGGTGTTCAAGGCGCAGTACGCCGACACCGAGGAGGAGGCCGACCGCTGGTACTCCGACCCGGAGAACAACAAGCGCCCGCCCGAGCTGCTGCCCCGGGACGAGGTGGCGCGCGCGATCAACTCGGAGGTCAAGGCCGGGCGCGGCTCGCCGCACGGCGGGGTCTTCCTCGATGTGTCCACCCGCATGCCGGCGGCGGAGATCATCAGGCGGCTGCCGAGCATGCACCACCAGTTCAAGGAGCTGGCCGACGTCGACATCACCGCCGAGCCGATGGAGGTCGGCCCGACCTGCCACTACGTGATGGGCGGGGTCGAGGTGGACGCCGACAGCACCGCGGCCTCGGTGCCGGGGCTGTTCGCCGCGGGCGAGGTGGCCGGCGGCATGCACGGCTCGAACCGCCTGGGCGGGAACTCGCTGTCCGACCTGCTGGTCTTCGGCCGCCGCGCCGGCCTGGGCGCCGCGGACTACATCCGGACGCTCGGGGACGAGCGACCGGCCCCTGCGCAGGCCGACGTCGAGGCGGCGCAGCGGGTGGCGCTGGCGCCGTTCGGCGAGCCGGGCGGCGGAGGGGCATCCGGCGCGGGGGAGAACCCCTACACGGTGCACGCCGAGCTGCAGCAGATGATGAACGACCTGGTCGGGATCATCCGCCGGGAGTCCGAGGTCCGCCAGGCTCTGGCCGGGCTGGACGGCTTCGAGGAGCGCGCGCGCCGCGTCCGGGTCGTCGGCGGCCGGGCGTTCAACCCCGGCTGGCACCTCGCCCTGGACCTGCGGAACATGCTGCTGGTCTCCCGGTGCGTCGCGATGGCCGCGCTGGAGCGGACGGAGAGCCGCGGCGGCCACACCCGCGAGGACCACCCCGGGATGGACCCCTACTGGCGCGGGATCAACATCGTGCTCCGGCTGGACGGCGACGGCGGGCCGGGCCTGGCGCGCCAGCCGGTGCCCGACATGCGATCGGACCTGCTCGAGCTGTTCGAGCGGAGCGAGCTCGGCAAGTACATGACGACCGCGGAGCTCGCGGCCGCCTTCGGGGACGCTGATGGGGAGGAGCCCCGGTGAGCTACCAGGCGCAGTTCCGGATCTGGCGCGGCGACGTCACCGGCGGCGGCATGGCCGACTTCCAGGTCGAGGTGAACGAGGGCGAGGTGGTGCTGGACATCATCCACCGGCTGCAGGCCACCCAGGCCCCCGACCTCGCCGTCCGCTGGAACTGCAAGGCCGGAAAGTGCGGGTCGTGCAGCGCGGAGGTGAACGGCCGCCCGGGCCTGATGTGCATGACCCGGATGAACACGTTCACCGAGCAGGAGACGATCACCGTCACCCCGCTGCGGACGTTCCCGGTGATCCGCGACCTGGTGACCGACGTCTCGTTCAACTACACGAAGGCCCTGGAGGTCCCGTCGTTCGCGCCGCCGAAGGATGTGCCGGCGGGGGAGTACCGGATGCAGCAGTCCGACGTGGAGCGCTCGCAGGAGTTCCGCAAGTGCATCGAGTGCTTCCTCTGCCAGGGCACGTGCCACGTCGTCCGCGACCACGAGGAGAACAAGTCGGCCTTCGCCGGCCCGCGCTACCTCATGCGCATCGCCGAGCTGGACATGCACCCGCTGGACGCCCGCGACCGCAAGCGGGAGGCGCAGGAGTCGCACGGGCTGGGGTTCTGCAACATCACCAAATGCTGCAGCGACGTCTGCCCCGAGCACATCAAGATCACTGACAATGCGCTGATCCCGATGAAGGAACGCGTCGTCGACCGCAAGTACGACCCGCTGGTGTGGTTGGGCAGCAAGATCCGTCGCAGGGCGTGAGCGCCCCGCTGTCCCGGTCGTTCTTCGACCGGGACGTCCGCGAGGTCGCGCCGGACCTGCTGGGCTGCCTGGTCGAACACCGCACGGCCGACGGCGTCGTGGCGGTCCGGCTGACCGAGGTCGAGGCGTACCGGGGCGAGGGCGAGGATCCCGGCTCGCACGCGCACCGCGGCCCGGGACGCCGCAACGCGGTGATGTTCGGGCCACCCGGGCACGCCTACGTCTACTTCACCTACGGCATGCACTTCTGCGTGAACGTGGTCTGCCTGGGGGAGGAAGGCAGCGCCTCGGCGGTGCTGCTGCGG
>JBKPQU010000231.1:0-7032 GCA_046734255.1 Actinomycetota bacterium | reverse complement strand
GCATCCCACCGTCCGTGCTCGGCGCTGCCGCCGCGTTTCCTCCCACCAGCGTCGCCAGAGCGACTCCTCCCACCAGGACGGGTATCGACCCTCGACGAGGCCGGGAGTGCCGGAGAGCCCCCGCGAGATCGCGGCTGCTGTGACTCATGCTGGCTGTCCAATCACCGAGAGGGGTGGTTAGGTGACGAGTCTTCTCGAGCTTTCCTCGCCAGCTACGACGGTGGCTCGATGAGGACCAGGGGGATCTCGCGCGCAGTTCGCTGCTGGTAGCCGGCGTAGCGCTTGTGGTCGGCGATGACGCGCGGCCACAGACGCGCACGCTCTTCGGGGCTTGCCATCCGTGCCGTCATGCGCCGCTTGGGACTGCCCCGCAGGGACACCTCAACCTCGGGATTGTCGCGCAGGTTGAGGAACCAGGCCGGATGGGTTTCGTCGCCGCCTCGTGAGGCCACGACTACGATCGCTGATCCCTCCTGCAGCGGCGAGGTGAGCATCACCGAGCGGGGCCGGCCGCTGATCCGGCCGGTCGTGGTGAGTTCGAGCACCGGCATGTCCGAGACCATCCAACCAACGCGATCACCCGAAATCTTGAGCAGACCACGATGGATCGTGTTCATGGCCCTCAGGGCCAAGTCGCTCGGCACGTGCTGAACGTAGCGGGAGTCCATGCACGCGTCGACCCACGGACCGCACAGGCTCACCACACGACCCCGAACATCACCGCGATCAACCCTGCGCAGGCTCGCACGGGCGACCGGCATATGACCTAGCCGCGCTGGTGGGGCTGCTGCTCTACGCGTACTGCACCGGGATCCGCTCGTCGCGGGTGATCGAACGGCGCTGCAGCGAGGAATCGTGGCCGCCGCCCGCACTGCGCATCGGCCACCGGTCACGGGGCGGTGCCGACCGCCTGCCCGACGGCCCTGCCGAACCTCGCCGCGCCCGGCCCGAAACGGGTACCGGTCCCGGTGGGGAAGGTGGGGTGTCGGCCGTCATAGAGCAGCGGCTCACCAACCCCCGCCATCGCCGCGGTGACCACGCCCTGGGATAGGCGGATCCGAGCCCAGTCGTTGACCAGCCTGTCCCAGGGAATCAGCGCGTGGCAGGCAACCTTCGGCACTCTGTCCTGCAGGAGCGCCGCCAAGTCCGCGTTCCACTGCACCTGAATGGGCGTCTGAGGACCGTAGTAGACGTGCGGCAACACCCACGCGAGACAGATTCCAGCCGGAAGCGACGCGATCAGCTTGTCCACGTACTCCGTGTTGGTCGCAACGTCCAGCCTGACGGCCGTCACGGTCATCGGCTGGGTACCGGGCGCCGCGACCGGAACGGTGCCGTACCCGTTCTCCATGATGAGCCAGTCCCCGGCATGCAGGAACTGAACGTCGTGCTGGTACGCCTCCCACAAGGTGGGGCCGCCATGCGATGGCACGATCTCCCACGACCGGCCGTCCAGCGCATCGATCGTGATCCCCGGGACGTTCGCCCGCAGGCCCGGAGTCGAGAGCCGAGTGATGGACGCACCGATGATCGTGTAGTGCTTGGTCGTCGTGGCCGCCCGCGCTGCCGTCGCGGGGGAGGCAGCGACGTCCTGGACCTGGAACTGCGTGGCCACCAATCCGGCGGCCAGGCCGAGGATCAAGGCCCGCCTGGTGACAAAACGCGCCATCGCGACACCCGCCCCAAGACCCCCCCAAAGGATCCTGGGATGGACGCTAATGGAGGTTGCAGAAACGGGTGGATGAAACGGCGCTGAATCACTCGTTCGGAGGCGGGTCGGGCCGCGCTCCCTGGCGGCCCCGGCAGGCGGTCAGCCGTTGGGGAGGGGCGCGATTCCTGCGGTCGAGGGCAGCTCCACCGCAGGGTCTCCCAGCACGACCAGCGAGCGCCGGTCGAGGAACCGCAACCGCGGCTGCAAGGCCGCGTCCGGTTCGGCCAACCCACCCAGCACGGCAGTCCGCGCGTCGTCCAGCACGCCCGCCTCGGCGCCGGCCCGGGCGTGGAATGTGGAGAGCGCCCAGCCGATCGGGCGGCCGAGCATCAGCTCGTTGTACAGAGCCTCGAGCAGGTCTGCGGTCAACGCGTGCCGAGAGGCCAGGTCCCGGATGGTCCAGTCGAACGTGGGCTCCACATGCCCCACGAACGCCCGCAGCGGTTGAGCGGCACCGAGCAGCCCGACCGGCAGCGGCGCGATCCGGCTCCCGAGCCCGGCGACTTCGGTGATCATCCGATCGAGAGATGAGTCCTTCTCGAACAGCCCGGCGAAGGTGGACGGCGCGTCCGAACCGGCGCCGCAGCAGGCATGCGCGTACCAGACCGCGCCGCGGGGCTGCCAGCCGGCCAGCAGCGAGGCGGGGTCCACCGGGGCCAGGTCGGCGTCGACCAACCAACCCAGCCGCTCGGCATCCGGCGCGCCGGCCGGGCCGGTGAAGCCGTGGCTGGTGGTCACCACGACCCGCGGGTTCTGCGAAGCCAGGCCGGCGGCCAGGTTCTGTGCGGTCGCGTCCGAGCCGGCGTGGAAGTCGACGGTGATGACCGGGTCCGAGGCGTACTTCTCGTGCACCGCGTCGGCGACCACGACCCGCATCAGCCGCGAGATGTCGGTGGCCGCATGATCGGTGGCCCAGATCAGCGCCTGCGCGTGCGACGCCGCGGGCTGGTCCCACTCGCCGAGCAGGGCGGTGACGTATCGGGCGAGGGCGTCCCCGGCGAGCGGCAACCGGCCGGCGAAGATCCGCGGGTCCAGGTTGAGCGAGTACTGCAGTCGCCATGGCAGCCGGTCGAGGTCGCCCCAGAGCATCAGGAACGAAGGGATCGCGCCCTTCGCGACACCGCGTGGCGTGCCGCCGATCGGGATGGTCTCCGGGTTCGCGAACCCGGAGTAGTACCGCAGCAGCACGTCCGGGTTGGCGGCCCGCCAGCGCAGTACGGGCGCAGGCCCGCGAGCCGCGACCAGGTCCTGGAGCGGCTCGGGCGCATCCCGTGCCGCAACGAGGTCCTCGACTCCGAGGGCGTCGGTGTCAGGCAGGACCAGGCCCCAGCCGACCTGCTCGTGCCGCCAGTCCCACGGGTCGTGCTCGGGTGGGGCCGCCGTCGTCACGCCCGGCTGGACCGCGCCCAGCGCCCACTTCCCGGCCCCGGTGCCGAACGGGCCGTCGGCCGGCGTTCCCCGCCAGCCGTTGCTGAGCACCGGATCGGCCACGGCTCAGCCGTTCGGGTACAGCCGGTCGAGAGCCGGGTTGCGGAGTGCGTCGGCGGCCGCCGTGGGCAGGTTGCCGTTGGCCTCCAGGCTGTAGGCCATGGCGATGGTCGTCACATCCGCCTTGACGGCGTCGTCGTTCAGCGCCGCCGCCGGGGCCGTCGGCCGGCCCCGCAACTCCAGCTCGGGCGATGCCACGTAGAGCACGGGCATCGTCCATTCCTTTTGCCGGTCGGCGACCACGCCTGGCGCGCCGAACCCGGCGCACAGCCGCCGTCGAGGCTCGTGCAGGACGTCCGCCCAGTTCAGCGCGGCTGCGGTGCGGCCACCGCCGGCGATCGCGGCCAGCCGGGTGAGCACCGCCTGGTAGAGGTCCGCGCAGAAGGCGTCCGCCATCCGGACGTCGATCGCCTTCCGCATCCCGAGCACGGCCGGCATCCCCGTCCGCACAAGGCTGGACGCGAGGGAGACGGTCTGCTCACCCGGCGCGGCGCCCTCGCAGCAGTTCAACGTGACCAGCCAGGGCGCCACGTACGACGGCTGCGCGAGATTCCGGAAGTGGTCCGCGGACAGTTCCAGCACGGCCAGGTCATCGCGCTGCGCCACCAGCAACAGCGGCCCGTCGGCCGTCCCGTGGCAGAACACGTGCAGCAGGTGCGGCTGGAGATCCCGCAGCCGCAGGATCAGATCGTCGGAGTCGGCGGGCACCAGCTCGGCCCGCCACCCGTCCACCCCAGCGTCAGTCACCCGCGCGACCGCTTCGGCGGTCGAGGTGAACACGGTCAGCTCCACGGTCAAGCCCGCCGGCGGCGCGCACCCCTTCAGCAGCGCGTCCACCTGGTTCACCGGGTTGATGCCCTCGGCGGCCACGACGGCCGCGATCCGGACCGTCCGCTCCATCGTGAACGGGCCGCCGGGCGGCGTGACGTCGGCCGCGATCCGGGCAATCGGCCAGGTCTGCTCCAGGCACGCGAAGCCCTCGATGTGGTCGTCCCACAGCGCCTCGAAGGGCACCGCCTCCACGGAGGGATCCTTGCCGGTGCGGAAGTACAGCGGCCGGGGCGCCAGGGCACCCTTCGCGAATGCGTCCGCCAGCGCCGCCTGGAGCTGGACTGCGGATGCGAGCTTTCCGCGCAGCATCGTCCCGGCGGCGCGAACTGCCGGCGGAGTGTCGGGCGGACGCTGACCCCACGGGAGCTGGTCGATCGCCGCCATCAGGTCCGAGTCGGCCGCGTCGCACTGCCACGCTGCGAGATCGGAGGAGTTGGCCAGCCCGAACAGGACCTGCACGGGGGCGCCGAACTCCTTGAAGTCCACGACGAGGCTCATGACGGCGTCCCCCCGCCCGGCACAGTCCCACCCGTCTCTCGCGCCTCGCGCATTACCGCATCGAGGCGCGACTTCGCCACCTCGAGCGCGCTCCGGCTGGCTTCCACCTGGCCGGCGGTCGAGTCGAAGCACAGCTCCGTCTCCCACTGGCGCACCTGGTGCTGGGCCCCGACCATCCAGGCCGGCAGCTCCTCGCCGCTGTCCACCCAGCTCGCCAGGTCGGTCCGGGCCGGTTGGTAGTCGGTCGTCACCGGAGGCTCGAGGCCGAACCGTCCAGGATGCATGATCAGCATCAGTCCCCGGCTGCTGGCCGGCGGCTCGGCCGGATGGCTGAGCAGAAGCCGGTACACGGTGTCCAGCGCGTGCTGGTCCTCCAGCCGGTCCGGGTCGTGGAACGCGGTCGCTGCCGACCGGAGCGCGGACACCTGGCTGGCCAGCAGGCGCAGCCCCGGTGTGGAGTAGTTCTGCGGCGCAGCGGTCACCACCAGGCCCCAGGCTCCGTTGGACGTCATCAGGCCGGCGATCTGCTGCGGCCACACAAAGCGGGCCGTCGACGTGTCGTAGTTGCGGTCGGGCGCCTCGGCAACCGCGAACGCGCCCTGCCCGGTGGACAGGTACCCGTGCCCGATGAGGTGCAGGACGTCGAGCCGGCCGCCCATCTGCTCCCCGACCCACGCCAGCCACGGCTGGACCTCGCCCTGCCGATCGTCGCCGCCGGGTTGCGAGGAGCGCCGGACCGTTTCGTGCGGGCCTTCGCGGTTGGGGTCGTGGATCACGGCCCGGCTGCCGAACTGGTTCTGCAGCGCGGACGTCCATTCCGCATCCGCGAACACGTGCACGTCGCTGGAGACCGGTAGCGCCTCCAGGGAATCGAGAGCCTGGCCGACCAGGTCGTCGGCCATGAAGCGCGCCTTGGCCAACGGCATCGATAGGCACAGCGCCACCCGTGGGCGCCGTGGAGCCGCGGTCGGGGCGGTGTTGAGCTGTCCGGGCAGCCGCAGCAACGGGAGGCCGACGGCCTCGAGCCCGTCCTCCCAGGCAACGCCCGGCAGCAGGGGGTGTTCTGCAGTGACCGCGAGCCAGAGCGGGTCGTGCCGTGCCTGCAGGTCGTGCACGGCGGGGTTGACCTGGAGGTGGTTCACGCACTCCGACAGGCCCGCCTCGATCCCGGCATCGGCGCCGCGGCCTGGGGTGCTGGCCAGCAGGCCGATCCCGTCCGCCGGGATCCACCAGTCGTCGCTGCCCGAGGCCGGAGTGCGCAGGGAGCAGGTGACCTCGGGTCGGCGGGGGTCGCTTCGGGTGGTGCCCTGGCTGTAGCCGACGCGCAGTGCGGTGAGACCGTACTGCTCGCGGATGGCCTCCATCGCGCGTTCCCCCTTACGGTCAGGTGTCCCGAAGCGCTCGCCCGGTCAGTCGGCCATGAGGCTGTAGAGCGCCCAGGCGGTGGCGTCGTTGGTCACGTCGCCGTGGCCCGAGATGGCTTTGGTGCCGTTCACGGCCAGCACCCGCTCCCCGCCGTCGAGCGCGTACCGGGCGCCGCCGTCCGGGGAGAGGATGTCGACGTCGGCGACGTCCGGTGCGGGCTGCGGCCCCCAGCCGCCCATCGCAGCGAACAGGCTGGGCGGGTTCTCTCGACCCGCGGCCCCGATGTTCTGCTCGCCCAGGTCGTCCCGGCGGCGCACCGCCAGCGCGAACAGGTCGTGCAACGGGATGTCGTGCTGCGACCAGGTGGCCACGATGGGCAGCTCGGACCGCTGCTTGGCCGCAGCGTACCCACCCGGCTTGCCTAGCTTCGGCACGCTGTCCGACAGCGCGAGGTACGAGAGCGCCGGCTGCATCAGAAGCACGGACCTGACGCTCCGTGGGAGTCCCGAGCACACCGCGGACAGTGACGCCTTGCAGCCGTAGGAGTGGCCGACCACATGGACCCGCACGTCGTTCCGAGCGCCCAGGATGCGGCTCAGCAGCGGCCCGACGCCGCGGAACCCGACCACGCCGGCCCTGTCCTTCATCAGCAGCACGGTGGCCATCCGGACCACGTTGCGCGGGTCGAGGACGTCGAGCAGGCCCGCGGCCTGCGGACCCGCTGAGGGGCCGGGTTCCGGCGGCCCGCCGGGTGCGGCCGGGCCGGTGGGGCCGGCGATCACGAGCGGGCCCTCGGCATCGGCGAGCCGGGCCTGGGCCTCGAGCCATGCGGCCACCGTGCCTGCCGGATCGGAGCCACCCGCTGCGGGCAGGTCGTCGTCCGCGCCGGCGTAGAGCGGCGCGAGCAGGTCCGCGAGCCGCAGAGCCGCGTCGCGGTCCAGGTCGCCGGACTGCACGAGCTCGTAGAACTCGGCGCGGTGCTCGGGAGCCACGACCTCCTGGCCGAGTGTGTTCAGCCCATCCAGTTCCACATCGTCCGACGGGGCGGCCGCCATGGCGGGCGCGGTCGAGGACGGCAGCTGGATGCTCGGCCAGAAGATGCCGACCACGATCGGCCGCAGGCCCGCGCGCGGCGATCC
>JBKPQU010000230.1:0-8727 GCA_046734255.1 Actinomycetota bacterium | reverse complement strand
GTCCGCACCCTCGTCACCGTCTGTGGTGCGCTGCTGATGCTGGGAACCGGTGCGGTCGTCGGGCCGCCCGCGTCGCATGCGGCCACGAACACGATCGTGAGCCTGACCTTCGACGATGGGACCTCGTCCCACCCCGCGGTGGGCACGATGCTCGAGAACCACGGGATGAGGGGCACCTTCTACATCAACTCGGCCGAGGTCGGCACCAGCTCCTACTACATGACCTGGGATCAGATCCACACTCTCGCGAACAACGGGCACGAGATCGGCGGGCACACCCTGCACCACATCAACCTCACGACTGTGAGTCAGAGCACCGCGACCACCGAGGTCTGCCAGGACCGTCAGAACCTGCTCAACCAGGGCTTCTCCCCGCTGAACTCGTTCGCCTACCCCGAGGCCGCGGTGAATTCGACGGCAGAGTCAGTGGTCAGGAGCTGCGGGTACGCCACTGGTCGCGGCGTCGGCAACCTCTACGACCCCAAGGAATGCAACGGGTGCCCCTACGCCGAGACCATTCCCCCCCAGGACCCCTACTGGCTGAGCACCGCGAATGGCATCGACTCGAGCACCACGTTGTCGCAACTGGAGACGGAGGTCACCGACGCGGAGACGCACGGCGGCGGATGGGTGATCTTCGCCTTCCACGGCGTCTGCAACAACCAGTGCACCAGCACGAACACGGTCACGACATCGCTCTTCACCAGCTTCCTCGACTGGCTGCAGCCCAGGAGCGCCAACGGGACGGTCGTGCAGACGGTCAACCAGGCGATGACGGGGACGCCGCCGCCACCACCGCCACCGCCGTCGGTTCCCACCACGACCATCGCCTGCAACGGGTCGACGTGCACCAGTGGTTGGTACAAAGCCCCCCTGACCGTCACGCTCACCGCCTCCCCCTCGGGAGCGACCACGCAGTATTCGACGGACGGCGCGACTTGGACGACCTACAGCAACCCGTTCACGCTGAGCTCCTCGACCACCGTGCGGTTCTCTTCCTCCAACAGCGCCGGTACGGAGACAACGAAGAGCCAGACGGTCAATGTCGACGGGACGGCCCCGACCAACGTGGCCGTCATCAGCCCCGCGAACGGTGCCTCGTTCCGGCGAGGCACGACGATCACCCTTACGGCGACGGCCTCCGATGCAGCGTCAGGAGTGGCCTCGGTGACCTTCCTCTTCGACGGCAGGTCCGTGGGCACGTCGACGACGTCGCCGTACTCGGTGAACTACAAGATCCCCAACGGGAACGCGACGGGTAGTCACATGATCACGGCGACCGCCACGGACAGGGCTGGCAACGCGACGACCTCCGCCCCTCCCGTATCGATCACCGTGAGAAGGTGACTCCCGGCGCCCGGTCTGACCGCCAGAGAGCGCGTCGGGCCGGGGTCGCGCGGCAACGGGCACCCGCAGCCCTCACCGGGTTACCTGGTCGCCAAGTAGCCCTCAATGCAGGCCCGGCGCTCAGTCTTCGTGCTCGCCTGTCGACTTCCGGCTGGGCGCCGGACGTCGAGGAGCCTCCGGCCATCGCGGAGGCGACACCATCGGCTTCGTGTCCGGGCCGCGTTCGGGTTCCTCGCGCGCAGCCGCTTCAGGCGGGTCCTGGGAGGCATCCCGGGCGGCGTGCTCCCAGAAGATGTTGGTGATCTCCTGGGGCGTTGATGATCCGGCGATGTCGAAAACGCGAACCCCACGCGGTGGGGTGCTGTCCGGATCGAGATCACGCCCCGGCCTGGTCCGGCCGCGGCGTACCGCGACAACCAGCACACCCCCCACGGCACCGGCGAGCGCGAGCACGATCACCCACCACCACATCGCCACGCCCGACCCCTGCCGGGTGACCGAGGTCTGAGTCGATGCAGGCAACGACACTGCCGCCGTCAACTGCTGGCCGCCCACGGTGAACCGCAGGTCCACCCGATCAACCGAGCCGGTCGGTCGCGGAAAGGTGACCTCGTAGCGTGCATGCAGCGCGTCCGCCAACGCATCGAACGCCGGTATGGCCGTCCCGGCCTGGATGTGCAGGTCCAGCCCCCCGGTGAGGGTCGACACGTCCCGCCAGTACCGCGGATCGCGGCTGGTGTCGACCACCGCGAGAACAGCGTGCGCCTGCTGAAGCCGCTGCCCTAGAGCCGCCGCCGTGGGGCCCCCGGCGTCGGATGCGCCGGTGTAGAGCACGACGACGGAGCTGAAGACCCCGGCTGGCGGCAGCTGACGTGCCGCGAGCGCCAGGGCATCTGACGTGGCCCGGACACCGTCAGGGCGCAGAGCCGCGAGCGCGTCAAGATCTGCGGCGATGCCCTGACCGGGCGGCGCCACGACCGTGGGCGGCCGACGATCGGCGATCACCGCTGTCCTCGACTCCGGCGGCAATTGCAGCAGCAGGTTCGTCACCCCGGACAACCCCGACCGCTGCAGCGCGTCGGCCCCAGCGGTCGACGCATCGACCACCACAGATACCGCTGTCCGGAGGGAGAGCACAGGTGTCATGGTGACCGGCAGCGTCGTACTGCCAGCGGTGGCGCGGAGGTTGCTGACATCGAGTGGCGCTGCCGGGAGGGGCTGGATGGTCGCGATGGCGCACACCCGATCATTGGGCAGCGAGTGGATCCCGGAGATGACAACCCGGGATGCAGCCGCGGGGGTGGCCGCGAGCATGGGCTCTCCCCCGAGTGGAAGCGCACCGAGAGCGGGCAGCACGAGGGCTACGGCGGCGGCGAGCCTTCGGAGCGGCATCGAACTCAGCCCGGAACGCTCGTGACGATGATGTTGTCCCGGTAATGCCCGGTCGCGTGATTGAAGGTGCCGCCACAGGTGATCAGCACAAGTGATGGCTGCAGCGTGGGGGCATACACCACGTACGCGGGAAACGCGTTCTTGGGGAATTCCCGCACCCCGGTCACCAGGAACCGTGCGGTGCTGCCATCGGCCCGATCGACGAAGATCTCGTTGCCGGCCCGGAGTTCGCTGAGCCGGTAGAAGACAGCCGGCCCTGCGCGGGAGTCGACGTGGCCCACGATCACTGCTGGTCCCAGCTGGCCTGGCCTGGGGCCTTGGTCATACCAGGCGGCCTCGTTCCACACCGTCGGTGCGGCGATCGTGCCGTCCGCGGCGAGGCCCACCCGTAGCAAGGAGCTACTGATCCCCGTCACCGGGATCCGGATTCGCTCCGGCACGGCGACTGCCCGGTAGCCGCGTACGGAATGAAAAACCGCTGCAGGACCGGAGGCGGCGTCGGCCGCCACTTCAGAGGCGCCCGCCGCAGGTGCAGCCGGCTCAGTCCGGGTGTGACTGACGGGCGAGCTCGACTGGCTGAGCTCCGGCCCACCCCACACCGCCCCCGCTACGGCCATCGCGAGCAGGCCAAGCCCGGCCCCGCGCACCCCGCCACCCCGACGAAGCACCGGACGCATACGCGCCCCCCTTCGGCCGGCGTTGTGGCGACCCCTGCCACTGCCTGCCTCACCTGCTTCCGATCACACTCGCCATGCCGCCGCCGCCGGTCTGCGAGCCGCCCTTGGGCAACTTGCCGGCCAACGTCGCACCGATCGCCGACGACAACTGCGCAGCCATCGAATACATGTCACGGTACGTCTGGTTACTCAGTTCGTGTGCTTGGTCATAGTTCTTCGTCGCATACGCATCGATTTCAGCAAGCAACATCCGATCGTGCATCCCGAGCGCCTGCGCCAGCGCCCGCTGCCCGATCCGGTTCTGGGTCGCCGTGTTCAGGAAAGTGGCCATCGACTGCTCGAAGGCCCGCAACGCGACGCGCTGCGTCTGCTGGGCGGCGGTATCCTGCTTGACCGTGGCACTGGTGTAGGCGATCAACGCGTCCACGTGGTCGGCCCACCTGCTCTGGAACCCCTGAGCTGCCGCGCCGCCGAAGAGGCTGTCGATCGCCGACGTGAGGGCCTGCGTGTTGGCGTTCACCGCCGTGCCGATTGCGGAGAAGTCCCTCGGATCACCGACTGCCGCTCGCATTCCGGCAATGACCAGCGCGACATGCTCACACATCAGCTTGGTCAGCGAGGAGCGCAGCACCACGGATGGGGTGTCGAGCGTCTGGACGACCGACGCCGGCAGCAGCCCATGCACCAAGGTCGACCCCATGTCATAGGTGTGCTCGTACGACTCTCGATACAACGATGCTGCCGCCGAGTAGTTCTTCGCCGCGTATGCGTCCGCGCCGTCGAGTAGGTGGTTGATGTGCATCTGCACCAGGCCCAACGCCGCCGCAGAGCTCACCCGACCCGCCGAATGGCTGGCGAAGAGCCCGGCCAGGCCGGTTTCGTACCCGGTCAGCTGCTTGCGAGCGGTGGCCTGGACGCCGGCATCGCTCGATGCGAGCCCGCGCGCGTAGTTGAACAAGGCCTGGACGTGTGCACTCCAGAGCTGGCCGAACTGCTGGGTCGCGGGCGCGCCGAGCACGGGCTTCAGCAGGCTGGCGAGCGCGCTGGTGTTCTCGGTCAGCGCGGAGTTGGCCACCTGGGCGAGGTCCGCGTCGCCCCTGATCCGCGAACGCATCATGTCCGCAGCCAGGATCCCGTGCTCACCAAGCAGCTCCTCCAGGTCCACCGCGACGTCCACTGGAGAACTCGGCGACGGCATCAGCCCCGTCATCGCCTCGGAGGCCGAGCCGACCGATCCCGTGCCGCCCGACCCGCTCACCGAGGCCGAATGGTTATGGCTGGGCGATGCCCCCGAACCGGACGGGGCCGGCGTCGAACCGCCGGAGCAGGCTGTCAGCAGACCTGCTGCTAGGACGACGCCGGCGATGGCGCGGGTCAGGACGGAGCGAAGCACCCGATCATGGTGGCACGAACAGCGTGAACACGACCCAGAAGGTCCAAATCGCCACTCAGTGCTATCAGCCACTCGCGGAGGGTCGTCTCTTGCCACGAATGAGGCTGTTTTAAAGAGGGCTTCGAGGCCTTCGGCGCCACCGTCGGCATTCGGACGGAGGCCCGAACCACCCGGTCCTCAGCCTGGTCATGCGCGGCGCCTGGCGCGGGCGGTGGACATGTCGATTGAGAGGCCGTGTCTATTTCTCTCGAAGTGCGGGCCTGCTCCGCTGAAGGTTGCCCGTCAGGTGCGGTGTCGCGGCGGGGAGTTCCACCATGACGGAGAGCCCGCCGGCGGCGCGGGGGTTGAGGGTGAGGGTTCCCTCGTGTGCTTGGGTGATGCTCTTGACGATGGCCAGGCCGAGGCCGACGCCCGCGTCGTTGGTGCGCATGCGCTCAGAGCCGCGCTGGAACGGTTCGGCGAGCGTGGCGACCAGCTCTGCGATGAGCTTGTCGCCCGTGTTCTCGACGGTGAGCACCACGGTCTTGGGGCGCCTCCTGGTCGTGACCCACACGGTGCCCCGTTCAGGCAGATTGTGAACGATGGCGTTGTGCACGAGGTTCGTGGCCATCTGCAGCAGGAGGGCGTGTGAGCCGACTGCGGGGGTCGCGTCGGCGGAGGTCTCGATGATGACGCCGCGTTGTTCAGCGAGGGGAAGCAGTGTTTCGGTCGCTTCTTCGGCGATGAGGGACAGCTCGACGGGTGCCCGGGTGAAGGACCGCTGGCCGGCGCGGCTGAGCAGGAGCAACGCCTCGGTGAGGTCGATCGCGCGCGTGTTGACGAAGTAGAGCCGGTCGACAAGTTCGTCGGTGTCGCGGTCTTGATCGTTGCGGGCCACCTCGAGGAGCGTCTGCGTGATCGCCAGTGGGGTGCGCAGCTCGTGGGAGGCGTTGGCTGCAAATCTCTGCTGTTCGGCGACCTGTGCTTCGAGTCGCGCGAGCATGGTGTCGAAGGTGTCGGCGAGTTCGCGGAACTCGTCGTTGCGGCCTTCCAACTGGATTCGGTGGGAGAGCGATCCGGTCGCGGCACGGCGTGTGGCGTCTGTGATGCGGCTCAGGGGGGCGAGCATCCGGCCGGCGAGAAGCCACCCTCCCAGCAGGCCGAACACCAGTAGGAACGCCAGCACTGCGACTGCCAATTCGCCGAAGTCTCGCTGGGTAGGGGAGCGGCCTGGAGCGAACGCCCCGCCGATGCCAGATCTCGTGTCGCTGATGAGCCGGGCGTGAGGGAAGTACTGCAGGAGGGCCGCCCACAGGGCGAGCAGCGAGCCACCTGCGAGCACGAGGAAACCGGCGTAGCTGAGGGTCAGTTTGAGGCGAACACTCAAACCAGGCGCTCTATCCAAGGTTCCCTGCCTCACGTCCAGTGTCTGGCTGGGTGCTGATGCGGTACCCGACGCCGGCCACGGTGGCGATCAGCCAGGGCTCACCAAGCCGCTTGCGCAGCGCCGAGACCGTGATGCGCACAGCGTTGGTGAACGGGTCTGCGTTCTGATCCCACGCCCGTTGCAGCAGGTCTTCGGCGCTGACGACCCCGCCGTCGGCAGCCATGAGGACTTCGAGCACTGCGAACTGCTTGCGGGTGAGCGCGACGTAGCGGCCGTCGCGGTAGACCTCGCGGCGGAACGGATCCAGCCGCAGACCTGCGATCTGTCGCACGGGTGGCCTGTTGTGCGCGCGCCTGCGGTCGAGCGCTCTGAGGCGGAGCACGAGTTCTTGGAGTTCGAAGGGCTTGGTGAGGTAGTCGTCGGCGCCGAGCTCGAACCCGGAGGTCTTGTCGTCGAGCCGGTCGGCAGCTGTGAGCATCAGGATTGGCATGCCGCTGCCGGAGGCGACGATACGCTTGGCGATCTCGTCACCGGACGGTCCGGGGATGTCGCGGTCGAGGACGGCGATGTCGTAGGCGTTGACGCTCAGCAACTCCAGAGCGGTGTCTCCGTCTCCGGCGATGTCGGCCGCGATCGCCTCCAGGCGCAGCCCATCGCGGATCGCTTCCGCCATGTAGGGCTCGTCCTCGACGAGCAGCACACGCACGCTCCGATGCTACGAGCTCACTCGTATCGCCGGTGTATCAAAATCCGCGTACGTGCTGGCAACGCCACGCTGCCTTGACTCGCGGCATGACTCGAACACCACCATCACCGCCGACAACGACCCGTGGGACTCGCCGGCCCCTCCTCGTCGGCCTGGCAATTGTCATGGCAGCGATCACCACGGCCATCGGCTACCAGTCGCAGAACTCCCCGTCCTCCTTGGGCGGATTCGCCGTGAAGCCCTCCTCGGCCGCACCGCCGTCGAAGTCCTCCTCGGCGCCGGCACCGAGTCCGCATCGCAGTGAGCACCGTGCTTCGGTCGGTGAGGGTGACGGTGTGGTCCCCGACGGCGTGACGGTCTTCGATGACGCGATTCCGGCTGTGGCCAACCTCGATCCAGATCTACTCAAGGCCCTGCGCGACGCAGCGGCGGGTGCCGCCCTCGAAGACATCACGATCTACGTCACCAGCGGCTGGCGTTCACCGGAGTACCAGAACCAGCTTCTGCGCGCGGCGGTCTCCAAGTATGGGTCTGAAGACGCGGCCGCCCGCTGGGTGGCCACCGCGGCGACGTCACCTCACGTGTCGGGGGACGCGGTCGACATCGGGCACTCCGATGCGACGGCGTGGCTGTCAAGACAGGGTGCCGAGTACGGCCTATGCCAGATCTACCGCAATGAACCCTGGCACTACGAACTGCGCCCGGGGGCAATCGCGCACAGTTGCCCGCGCATGTATGCCAACCCCACCCAGGACCCGAGGATGCAGCAGTGACCAGCACCTCTCGCACGGACACCACCGAAGGTGAGCGAGGTCACCACGAGCAAGCCCTCGCTGGTCAGGCGTGTTCGTCCGATGGTTCCTCGGCAGGCTGGACCGACCAGTTCGGTGGCTCGTCGTTGCCCGCCTCCTCGTCCCGCTCCGCATCGACGGCCGTGGTGTGGATCTTGCCTGACGCGTGGTGGACCGGAGCGTAGACGGCGTAGAGCTGCATCGGCTCATCAGCGATGTTGGTGATGTTGTGCCAGGTACCGGCGGGCACGAAGATCGCCCAGCCGTCCTCGACCTCCCGGTCGAAGTCGAGCTGGTCCTTCGCCGGACCCATCTGCACTCGGCCCCGGCCTGCGTCGAGCCTGAGGAACTGGTCGGTTTCTGGGTGGGCCTCGAGGCCGATGTCCTCGCCGGCGGGGATCGACATGAGGGTCAGCTGGAGGTACTTCCCGGACCACGCGACCGTCCGGTAGTTCGCGTTCTCGAGCGTCGCCGTCTCGAGATCGAAGCTCTGCGGTTGCGGCCCGATGTCCTTGATGGTCATAAGCCCTCACTGTCGACGATGGCGTTCGCGGGTGACTGGCGCCGTCGGGCGCCGGCTGGCGTCAACACTCTCAGACCGCCGGGCGCTAGAACCAACAGGTCCGCCAAGCCGCTGCCGCACAAGAGACGGCCGACCCGTACCGATCCACGGCGAGGCGAGGGCGTCGTCCCCTGGTCCGGGGACCGCCGGCCGCGGATACTGGCGGGACGCGGCAGCCCCTACCCGGAGGTGCCGCGCAGCCAAGCGGAACCAGGGGACGATTCCGTGCGGTACCTGCAACGCGCTCGGCACCAGCCACTGGACCGTGAGGCGGTCCGCGGCCATGGCGGCGCGCGCCGTCACGCACCCGTCGCGGCGCCCGTCGCGAGCCCTGCCGACCGCCTGCTCGACCTGCAGCGCACCGCCGGCAACCCCGCCGTCCAGGTGCTGCTGCGGAGCGCGGGGATCTCGGGGCTCCGGGTCAGCCGGCCGGACGACGCCCGCGAGAGGGCGGCGGACCGGATCGCGGAGAGCGTAATGCGCTCGGCCGAGC
>JBKPQU010000229.1:0-8215 GCA_046734255.1 Actinomycetota bacterium | reverse complement strand
GCCGCCCTCCTTGAGGGTGAGCGCGAGGTTGAGCCGGTTGCGCTCGCCACCGGACAGCACCCCGGTCGGCTTCTGCTGGTCCGGCCCCTTGAACCCGAACGCCGACACGTACGCGCGGGACGGCATCTCGGTGTTGCCGACCTTGATGTGGTCCAGCCCTTCGGACACGACCTGCCAGACGCTCTTGTTCGGGTCGAGCCCGGACCGGCCCTGGTCTACGTACGACAGGCGGACGGTGTCGCCGATCCGCAGCGAGCCGCCGTCCGGCTTCTCCTCCCCCACGATCATCTTGAACAGCGTTGTCTTGCCCACGCCGTTCGGGCCGATGATGCCGACGATTCCGTTGCGCGGCAGGGAGAACGAGAGGTCGTCGATCAGCAGCCGGTCGGCGAACCCCTTGCGCAGGTCGATGGCCTCGATCACCAGCGTGCCGAGGCGCGGGCCCGGCGGGATCTGGATCTCCTCGAAGTCCAGCTTGCGGGTGCGCTCGGCCTCGGCCGCCATCTCCTCGTAGCGCTGCAACCGGGCCTTGCTCTTCGCCTGCCGCCCTCGGGCGTTCTGGCGCACCCAGTCCAGCTCGTCCTTCAGCCGCTTGGCGAGCTTGGCGTCCTTCTTCCCCTGGACCTGCAGCCGCTCCTGCTTCTTCTCCAGGTACGTCGAGTAGTTGCCCTCGTAGGGATAGGCCCGACCGCGGTCGAGCTCGAGGATCCACTGCGCCACGTTGTCGAGGAAGTAGCGGTCGTGGGTGACCGCAAGGACGGCGCCGTGGTACTTCGCGAGGTGCTGCTCCAGCCACTGCACGCTCTCGGCGTCCAGGTGGTTGGTCGGCTCGTCCAGCAGCAACAGGTCCGGCTTCTCCAGCAGCAGCTTGCACAGCGCGACCCGGCGGCGCTCTCCGCCGGAGAGGATGCTGACGTCGGCGTCCGGCGGCGGGCAGCGCAGCGCGTCCATCGCCTGCTCGAGCTGGGCGTCCAGGTCCCAGGCCTCGGCGTGGTCCAGCGCCTCCTGCAACTCGCCCATCTCGGCCAGCAGCGCGTCGTAGTCGGCGTCCGGCTCGGCCATCTCCAGGGAGATGGCGTTGAAGCGGTCGAGCTTCGCCTTGATCTCCGCCACGCCCTCCTCGACGTTGCCGAGGACGGTCTTCTGCTCGTTCAGGGGAGGTTCCTGCTGCAGGATGCCGACGGTGTAGCCGGGAGTGAGGAAGGCGTCCCCGTTGGACGGCGTGTCCATCCCCGCCATGATCTTCAGCACGCTGGTCTTGCCGGCGCCGTTCGGCCCGACGACACCGATCTTCGCGCCCGGGTAGAACATGAGCGTGACGTCGTCGAGGATGAGCTTGTCGCCGACCGCCTTCCGCGCCTTGCGCATGGTGTAGATGAACTCCGCCATGCCTCCCAGGTTATCCGTCACGGAAAGCGGCCCGGCCTTCACGGTCGGGTCGACGATGGGTGATCGTGGATCACGACCCGACATCGTGCGGAGACCGATAACGACACGCCCGACCGCTTTGGGCGAAACGCTCGAATTCGGGGTATCCGCGCCGTTACTGTCAGCCATGCTCCTCTCCCGGCAGACCGGCAGGCACGTGGCCGGGACCTCTCGGGACACCCCGCTGGTGTCCCTGGACGACGTCATCGGGGACCTCGAGGCGTGGTGGGCCTCGCTGGACGCCGACGTCCGCGAGGTGCTGCTCCGCTCGACCGGCGGGAGTGTCCCGGCCGGGCAACGGTCTGCTGTGATGCGGGCCGGGCAGATGATCGCCGCGGGACGGTGGGCCGGCGCGCAGCAGGAGTCGGTCGCGACGTACCTCGGCCCGCTGGTCGCAGACTTCCTGGATCGCAAGCGCGCCGAGGCAGGCCCCGACTAGGTGACGCCGGGCCGGCCGTCGGCGGGCGCGCGTGGGGACCCCACAGGGTCAGCCCCGACCCGTCGGGGAACGGGACGAAGTAGTCCGGCGTGACGATCGAGGTCCGGTAGCCGTGCCGCTCCAGGTCGAGCTCGCGCACGATCCGCGGCGGGAGCAGGCTGACCACGTACGAGGCGCTCGACACCCGGTATCCCGGCCACGGCTCCTCGGTGACGGCCGCGCCGCCCACCACCTCCCGGCGCTCCAGAACAGCGACATCGAGCCCTGCCTTTGCCAGATACGCCGCGCAGGCCAGGCCGTTGTGCCCGCCACCGACCACCACCACGTCCCTGACCCAGTCCGCCGACGTACTCACGGGCGCACCATAACCGTCGCACCCGGGCCGGCCGACGGGCGCCGGTCACGGCGTCAGGACAGCCAGCCCTTGACGGTCTCCACGTCCCGCAGAGGTTCCGGGCCGATCGGCATCACGTTGAGCATCGTCACCCCGGCCGCGCGGAAGACCTCCAGGCGCTCGCGGACGTACCCGGCGGGGCCGATCAGGTTGGTCAGCTCGAGGAACTCCGCCGGGACTGCCGCCTCGGCGTCGCGGTGCCGGCCGTCGAGGTAGAGCTCTTGAACCAGATCCGCCTCGGCCGCGTACCCGTAGCGGCAGGCGAGGTCGTGGTAGAAGTTCCTCCCCCGGGCGCCCATCCCGCCGATGTACAGCGCCGCCATCGGCCGCGCGGCCTCACGCAGCGCGGTCACGTCGTCCCCCATCGCGAGCAGGCCCCCGGCGACGATCTCCAGGTCGCCGAGGTCCGCCTGCCGCTTGGCCAGGCCTGCGGCCAGCGCCGCCCCCCAGACGTCGCCGGCCTTGTCCGGGAGGAAGAAGAGCGGCAGCCATCCCTCGGCGATCTCTGCCGTCAGCTCCACGTTCCGGTCCCCGAGCGCCGCGATGAAGATCGGGATCCTGTCCCGGACGGGCCGGGTGAGCATCTTCAGCGGCTTGCCCAGCCCGGTGCCACCCGGCAGCGGCAGCGGGTACACCCCGTCGTTGGTCAGGGTCTCGCGCCGCCAGGCCCGGCGGCAGATGTCGACGATCTCGCGGGTGCGGGCCAGCGGCCGGTCGTAGGGGACGCCGTGCCACCCCTCGATCACCTGCGGGCCGGAGGCACCCAGCCCGAGCAGGCAGCGCCCGCCGGAGACCGCGTCCAGCCCCGCAGCCGTCTGCGCGATCAGTGCGGGCGTGCGCGAGTAGATCGGCAGGATCCCGGCGCCGAGCAGCATCCGCTCGGTGCGCGCGGCCAGGTACCCCAGCAGCGTCGGGGCGTCGAATCCGTACACCTCGGCCACCCATGCGACGTCCACCCCCGCGCGCTCCAGGGCCGTGGCCTGCTCGATGGTCGCTCGCGGGTCCGAGGCGTACGCCAACTGGGTGCTCAGCCGCATGCCACCAGTCTGCCCGGTCACCCGGCGCCGGGCGGGACGGCCGCGTCGTCGCCCCGGGGCCTGCGGGTAGGGTCGAGCGTCGTGACCTCTGCACTGGCTGCAGCAGACCAGGATCCGGTTGCGCCGTGGTGGCGCAGCGCCGTCACCTACCAGGTCTACATCCGTTCCTTCGCCGACTCCGACGGCGACGGCATCGGTGACATCGAGGGCATCCGGTCTCGCCTCCCCTACCTCGCCTCGCTCGGCGTCGACGCGCTGTGGATCAACCCGTGGTACCCCTCGCCGCAGGCGGACGGCGGCTACGACGTCGCCGACTACCGGGAGATCGACCCGACGTTCGGCACCCTGGACGCCGCGCAGCGCCTGATCGACGACGCGCACACCGCCGGGTTGCGGGTCGTGCTCGACATCGTGCCGAACCACACCTCCGACGAGCATCCGTGGTTCGCCGCGGCTCTGGCGGCCAGGCGCGGATCCCGCGAGCGCGGGCGGTACATCTTCCGTCCCGGGCGTGGCCCGCACGGCGAGCAGCCGCCCAACGACTGGATCTCGGTCTTCGGCGGGTCCGCGTGGGAGCAGATCCCGAATGTCCCCGGCGAGCCGGAGGGGCTGCCCGCCGAGTGGTACCTCCACCTGTTCGATCCCAAGCAGCCGGACCTCAACTGGGCGAACCCCGAGGTGCGCGAGGAGTTCCTGGACATCCTGCGGTTCTGGTTCGACCGCGGGGCGGACGGCTTCCGGATCGACGTCGCGCACGGGCTGGCCAAGGATCCGACGCTGCCGAACCTGGGCCTCGACCACGAGGGAGTGCTCGGCCCGCCGGACCGCGAGCACCACCCGCACTGGGACCGACCTGAGGTGCACGAGATCTACCGCGAGTGGCGCCAGCTGGCCGACGAGTACGACCCGCCGCGGCTGTTCGTCGCCGAGGCCTGGGTGTCCTCGGTGGACCGCCTCGCGGCCTACCTGCGGCCGGGCCAGCTGCACTCGGCCTTCGACTTCGACACCGTCCGCGCCCCCTGGGACGCCGCCGAGCTGCGCCGCGCGATCACCTCCTCGCTCGGCGCGCACCAGCGGGTCGGCGCGCCGGTCACCTGGGTGCTGAGCAACCACGACATCCCCCGGCACCTCACCCGCTACAGCCGAGCGTCCCCGGAGGGCCCGACACGCCCCGGCGCGGGCGCGCTGCGAGCCCAGCAGGGTCCGCTCGATCTCGTGCTCGGCACCAGGAGGTCGCGCGCGGCGATCCTGCTCGAGCTGGCGCTCCCCGGCGCGGTCTACCTGTACCAGGGCGAGGAGCTGGGGCTTGCCGAGGTCGAGGACCTGCCCGACGAGCTGCTCGCCGACCCGCTGTGGGAGCGGTCGGGACACACCGAGCGCGGGCGCGACGGCAGCCGCGTGCCGATCCCCTGGACCCGGCGCGGCCCGTCGCTGGGCTTCGGCAGCGGCCCGGGCTGGCTGCCGCAACCGGCCGGCTGGGGCGATCTGTCCGTACAGGCGCAGGAGGGGGACCACGCCTCGATGCTGTGGCTGTACCGGGAGGCTCTGAGGGTCCGCCGCGAGCACCCGGCGCTGGGCGCCTCGGGCAGCCCCGAGGCGACGGGGTTGACCTGGCTGGACCTCGGACCGGACGTGCTTGCCTTCACCCGCCCGCCGGAGTTCACCTGCATCGTCAACACCGGCACATCGGCGATGGCGCTGCCCGCCGGTCGGGTGCTGCTGTCCAGCCTCCCGCTGGAGCAGGGTCGGCTCCCCCGGGACGCCGCGGCCTGGCTGGCCGGCGGGTAGGGCGGTCCCCGGACCTCGCCTCGGCGGCCAGGTGTGGGATCAGCCCGCGGCCGCGGTGTCCGCGTGCTCGTGGGCGTGACTGCGCGGAGACCCGCCAGCTCGTGCTCCGCCGCCGCGGACGTTCAGCTGCTCGAGCAGGTCGGCGGTCACCTCGGCCACCGCTGCGACCGCGGCGTCGAAGACGGCCTGGTTGTGCGCGGCCGGGCGGTGGAAGCCGCTGACCTTGCGCACGTACTGCAGCGCGGCGGCCTGGACGTCGGAGCTGGTCACCGGGTCGGTGTAGGGCGGGCGCAACACCTTGATGGAACGGCACATGCCTTCGAGGTTACGCGGACGATTCCTTGGCCGCGGTCAGCACGGCTACCGCGGTGGTCGGCTGCCAGATCCGCTCCAACCGCACGACACCGAAGCCGCAGGAGGTGTGGCAGCCCACTCCGGCGTACTCCGCAAAGCGGAGCAGCACCTGGATGGTCCGGCCCTGCTCGTCGGTGCCCGCGCAGACGTAGCGCACGCGGCCGACGAATCCGATCACCGAGGAGCTGTCGCTGCGCAGCGGGACGCTGCGGCCGTCGACGTCCGACACCCACACCGACGCCAGCGCCTCGCGCGGCAACCAGGGCGCGGTCGCCGGCTGCAGGGCGCGCCAGCGGTCCGCCAGGCTGGTCAGCACGTTCTCCGGGGCGGGCCACGGCGAGAACGCCTCGCCGTAACGGAAGGTCGACGGCGTGACGAACCGGAGCTGCCAGGCCCATCCGGAGCCCCAGGCACCCCACCTGGGGGGACTGCGACGCGGCGTCTCGACCAGGTCCGGCCAGGGCGTGGCCCGGGACATGCGGGGCGCCGCGGCCACGGTGAAGTGGTGCCGCCCCAGGCGGACGGGCCGTCCGGGCGACGCGGCGGCCAGCAGCTGCGGCGCCAGCGCGTCGTCCAGCAAGCGGATCTCCATCACCGTGATGCCGTTGCGCGTCGCCGGCGGGGAGACCACGAACGGCGAGACGGCCGTCCTGGAACGGGTCTGCAACCACCGGGACACGGCCTCGTGTGGCGCATCCATCGGGATGTCGGCACCGATCGGACCGTGCAGCCGGACCTCCCACCGCGACGGCATCGCGCTCACCCCCTCGAGGTACAACCGGCGGGCACGCCGCCGAAACTCGGAATCGGTTGGTCGGGACACGCCCCGGTCGCTGGAGCTGATCGGTCCCTAGCGGCGGTTACCGTCACGGTTCGCACCCCCGTGCTTGCCACGCTCAGTAACGTTGACTCGCGGTACGTGACATTACCGGAGATCGAGGGCGACGATGCGTAAGTGTCCGGAATCTCCCCCGTTAGTCGCGCGGAAACCTCCACCGTTCGGCCGGGGCGACGCTCCGCCGGCCGAGGTCGCACGGTGGGCCGTGGAGCCGGTTCACCATTGCAGGTCAGGTGCCTGGCGGAGCCCGACCACCTCGCCGACCACCACGACCGCCGGCGGGCGGATCCCCTGCTCGACGACCGTCGCCGCGACCTCACCCAGCGCCGTCACCACGACGCGCTCGGTCGGCATCGTGCCGTCCTGGACGATCGCGACCGGCGTGGACGGCGCCCGGCCGCCCTGGACCAGCACGCCGGCGAAGGCCGGCAGGTTGTCCACGCCCATCAGGATCACCAGCGTGCCCCGCAACCGGGCCAGCGCGGTCCAGTCGACCAGTGACTGCTCGTGCCCGGGGGGCAGGTGCCCGGAGACGATCACCGCCTCGTGCGCCACTCCCCGGTGGGTGAGCGGGATCCCGGCCAGCGCCGGTACCGACGTCGCGCTGCTCACGCCCGGCACCACGGTGACGCTCAGGCCCGCCTTGACGCAGGCCTCCACCTCCTCGGCGCCGCGGCCGAAGATGAACGGGTCGCCGCCCTTCAACCGGACGACGAACTTGCCCCGGCGTGCGTTCTCGATGAGGCAGTCGTTGATCGCCTGCTGGGCCATCGCGCGGCCCCGGGGCAGCTTGGCGGCGTCGATCACCTCGACGTCGGGACCGAGTTCGTCGAGCAGCGCCCGCGGGCCGAGCCGGTCGGTGACCACGACGTCGGCGTGCGCCAGCAACCGGCGCCCGCGCACGGTGATCAGGTCCGGGTCGCCGGGGCCGCCGCCGACCAGCGCGACGCCTCCCGTCGTCGTCCCGCGCTGGGGAACGGAATCCAGCCGACCCTCCCGGAGCGCCTCCACGATGCCGTCGCGTACCGCCGCCGCCCGCCGCGGATCGCGGCCAGCCCGCCCGGCGCCCGAGCTGAGCACCCCCACGCGCAGACCGTCCTGCTCCCCGCTGGCCGGGGTGAGCGCGGTGCCGGCGTCAGCGTCGTCGGCGCGCACGCAGAACACCCGGGCGGCCTGCGCATCCGCGAGCACCCGGGCGTTGACCGCCGGGTCGTCGGTGAGCGCGAGCGCGTACCAGGCGCCGTCGAGGTCGCCGTCGGCATACCCCCGCGGCAGCCAGCGCAGCTCACCGGCCGTCGCCATCGCCTCGACCGCCGGCGTGACCCGCGGCGCCACGAGCACCACGTCCGCGCCCGCCTGCAGCAGCACCGGCAGCCGGCGCTGGGCGACGGTGCCGCCACCGACGACGAGGACGCGACGGCCGGACAGCCGCAGGCCGGCGAGGTAGACAGCGTCCAGGGGTGCCTCCCGACCGGGCTGGAGCGGCGACACCATCAGTCTGCCCTCATCAAGGGCCTGCGGCCGGACCGCCCCCCGCCTTCTCGGTCACGCCCGCGGCGTCGAACGTCGCCATCTCGCGCAGCGCTCGGGCCGCCGCCTGCACCAGAGGGAGCGCGAGCAGCGCGCCCGTCCCCTCGCCCAGGCGCAGCTCGAGATCCACGAGCGGCCGCAGTCCCAGGGTGCGCAACGCCACCGCGTGCCCGGGCTCGGCCGAGCGGTGCCCGGCCACGCAGGCGTCGACGACGGCCGGGGCCAGCGCCTGAGCGGCCAGCGCGGCCGAACCGCAGATCACGCCGTCCAGCACCACCGGCACCCGCCGGGCCGCGGCGCCCAGCAGGAAGCCGGCGATGGCCGCGTGCTCCAGGCCGCCGATCGCGGCGAGGACGCCGATCGGGTCCGCAGGGTCGGTGGCGTGCCGGGCCAGTGCGGCGCGGACG
>JBKPQU010000228.1:0-3288 GCA_046734255.1 Actinomycetota bacterium | reverse complement strand
CGGTTAGGATTCACTAACCAACGCGGATCGTCAAGCCTAGTCTGCACAGCGCTCCCCCTTCGCAGGGCGCGGCGCATCCCAGGGCCACACCCAGGCCATCGTGGACGTCGTCTCATCGGTCCGGAGCGCAGAGCAGCTGGTCAGCTGATGAGCTGTCCAAGTGGATCTTGACCATACTCTTGTCCACACCCGTCAGCAGGCAAGGCAGACACGGACCGGCGCGGCGGCGATGAGTTCTCGGCCCGATTCCGGTCTGCCCTAGCAGTACCCGATGGAGGAGGCACCATGGGCAAGGTCATCGCGGGGATCACGACCTCGGTCGACGGCTACATCACCGGGCCCGACGACGGACCGGAGTACGGGCTGGGCAAGGGCGGAGAGCGCCTGCACTACTGGGTGATGGGCGGCCCGTGGACCTACGACGGCGGTCACGAGTTCGCGATGCACGGGCCCGACAAGGAGTTCTACGACGAGCTGATCTCAACGATCGCGTCAGGTGTCGTGGGCCGGGGCATGTACGACGCCGCAGGCGCTTGGGGCGGGACCAACCCGTTCCCCGGTCCGCTGTTCGTGCTCACCCACCGCGTCGAGGACCAGCCGGCGCCGGAGGCTGGGTTCACCTTCGTGTCGGGGCTCGACGTCGCGCTGGCGCAGGCCTCGGCGGCAGCGGGCGAGGGAGATGTGTCGATCGGCGGCGGTGCCGACGTGATCCGGCAGGCACTGGCTGCCGGAAAGGTCGACGAGCTGGTCATCTCGACGGCGCCGGTGATCCTCGGCGCGGGCAAGCGGCTGTTCGACGGTTTCGAGCGGGACGTCGACCTCGAGGTGGTCAAGGTCTACGGCTCGCCGTACGCGACCCACGTGCGCTACGCGGTCAAGAAGTAGGCGGGAAAACGCCGCGCCGTACATCGCCGCCGGCGTCGAAGGAGTGGCTCTGGATCCGCTCTCAGTCCTCGCTCGGGATCACGACCCAGAGCACGATGTACACGAGGAACTGCGGGCCGGGAATGAGCGTCGACAGGACGAAAAGGAGACGCATCACTCCGCGTGAGACACCGAAGCGGTCAGCGAGTCCGGCGCAGACTCCCCCGATCCAACGACCATTACGTGGCCGAACGAGTTTCCGTTCCATGACGTCAATTCACCTCCTCCACAGCTGACATGATCCTTTACCGGTCAGGCTTGCGCCGAGGTGAACTGTACCGTCGTCACACAATGCGGGGATGCGCTCAGCTAGCGGAGTGACCGGAAGGCCGCGCGAAGCTCGCCCGCGAATAGTTCGGGCTCCTCCCAGGCCGCGAAGTGGCCTCCCCTTGCGGGCTTGTTGTAGTACATGAGGGTGGGGTAGCCGTTCTCGGCCCAGCTGCGCGGTGCCTGGAAGATCTCGCCAGGGAAGGCGCTGAAGGCGACCGGGACGGTGACCGGCGGAGGAGTCTGGCCGCCGCCGCGGAGGCGGGCCTGGAAGCTCTCCCAGTACGAGCGGGCGGCGGAGACGCCGGTGCCGGTCAGCCAGTAGAGGGTGACGTTGTCGAGGATGTGTTCGCGGGTCAGGTTGCCTGACGGGGGTCCGCCGAGGAAGGCGCGGGAGATCTTGTAGTAGCTGTCGGTGTCGTGATCGAGCATCCAGGCCGCCAAGGCGACGGGTGAGTCCAGCAGCGCGTAGCCGATCGTCTGCGGCCGCGTGGACTGCTCGACCAGGTAGCCGTTCCCGGTCAGGTTGAAGGCGGCGAGCGCGGCGGCCGCGGCGCGCTCTTCGTCGGTGTTCATCGGCTCGGGGGCTCCGCCGAGCGCTGTGACGAGCAGGTTCAGGTGGATGCCGAGCAGCCCCGCCGGCGCTAGGCGGCCCATGTTGTCGGTGATGACGGCGCCGACGTCGCCGCCCTGGGCGACATACCGGGTATAGCCGAGACGGCGCATCAGCTCCGCCCAGGCGCGCGCGGTGCGGCTTGTCTCCCAGCCGAGCTCGGTCGGCTGGCCGGAGAAGCCGTAACCGGGTATGGACGGCAGCACCAGGTCGAACGCGTCCACCGCGCTGCCGCCGTTCGCGGTCGGGTTCGTGAGCGGCTCGATTGTCTCGAGCAGCTCGACGATCGAGCCGGGCCAGCCGTGGGTCATGATCAGGGGCAGCGCGCCAGTGTGCCGTGAGCGCACATGGATGAAGTGGATGTCGACACCGTCGATCTCGGTCCTGAACTGCGGCAATGCGTTCAGCTTCGTCTCGAACCTGCGCCAGTCGTACCTGGTCGTCCAGAAGCGGGCTAGCGCCTGGGCGGTCGCTAGTTGCACACCCTGCGAGCGGTCAGCGACGAGTTCCATGGAGGGCCAGCGTGTCGCGGCGACGCGGCGGCGCAGCCCGGCGAGCTGCTGGTTCGAAACCTCGACTCGGAAGGGGTTGACCCCTGTGGCGTTGGCCGATCCCTCGCGGAGGCGTGGCGACTGCGCGAGCTGCGTCGCGAACGCCGGCGGCGCGTCGGCGAGCACGCCCGTAGCGGTGACGGCGAGGCCCACCGCAAGCCCGCGGTGCAGCAACTGCCCTCGAGTGAGCCCGGACGCCCCGATCATCACCTCCGGAGCGTCTGGGGCCTCGGAGGCCCGTCCGCAGCCCTCCGTGCTGGGCGGTGGAGCCGAAGATGAGCGCATGGGCATCTCCCTTCATGATCCGTCGAGCTTCGGTGGTGGCACGAAGAGTGCTCGGCTCGTCGGGCGCGCTCGGGTCGCGCTGGATTCAGTGGCGAGGGCCGGAGGCTCGGGTCAGGCCTGGAGGAAGGCCAACAGGTCGGCGTTGATGGTCTCCGCCTGCGTGGTGGGCATGCCGTGCGGGAACCCGCCGTAGGTCTTCAGCGTCCCGTTCTTGAGAAGCTTGGCCGTCAGGGGCCCGGAATCGGCGTACGGAACGATCTGGTCGTCATCGCCGTGCATCACGAGCACGGGCACTGAGATCTTCTTCAGGTCCTCGGTGAAATCGGTCTGCGAGAAGGCGACGATGCCGTCGTAATGAGCCTTCGCGCCGCCCATCATGCCCTGGCGCCACCAGTTCCCGATGATCGCCTCCGATGCTTCCACGCCTGGCCGGTTGAAGCCGTAGAACGGTCCCGCCGGGAGATCGCGATAGAACTGGGAGCGATGGGTCGCTACTTCCACCTGGAAGCCATCGAAAACTTCCTTGGGAAGTCCACCCGGATTGGCCTCGGTCTGCACCATCAGTGGCGGCACGGCGCTGATCAACACAGCCTTCGCCACTCGGTTTTCGCCGTGCCGGGCCAGATAGTGCACCACCTCTCCGCCACC
>JBKPQU010000227.1:0-10217 GCA_046734255.1 Actinomycetota bacterium | reverse complement strand
GGGAGACCCGGGCGATCCTCGACCGGCTCGCGGCCGCCCTCGCGGCCGACGACGGCGCCGCCCTGGCAGCCCTGCTCGCCCCGGACGTCGTCCTGGTCAACGACGGCGCCGGCGAGGTGGCCGCGGCGGTCCACCCGGTGCACGGCGCGGACCGGGTGGCCCGGCTACTGGTCGGGCTGCAGCGCGCCGGCGCCGCCGGGGCCACCTTCGAGGTCGTGCTCGTCAACGGGGACCCGGGCTTCCTGATCCGGCTGGAAGCGCGGCGGCCGCGCGACGCCGAGGTCGCGGTCTTCGGGTTCTCCATCCGGGACGGACTGATCGAGGGGATCTACGGCATCGCCGCTCCGGGCAAGCTCAGCCGGCTGCCCGACCCGCCGCGCCGCCGGCCGCCGCCGCCAGCGCGCAGGCATCGCCCGAGCTGAAGCCCTGAGTGGACAGGCCGAGCGAGCTGTTGAACCGCGACGCCAGGTTCTCGAACGCGATCAGGTAGGTCAGCTCGACCACGCCGGCGTCACCGAACCGCGCCCTCAGGTCGGCGACCATGGCGTCGTCCACCTGCGGCGGCTGCGCGGTGACCGCCTCGGCGTAGGCGAACGCCGCCCGCTGGTCGGCGTCGAACCGGTCGGAGGTCCGCCAGTTCACGGCCTCGCGGAGGATCTGCGGGTCCAAACCCTTGCGCTCCCAGACGGAGGCGCCGAAGTCCACGCACCACGAGCAGCCGATGTCCACGGCGGTGACGAACGTCACCAGCTCGGCCAGCCCGTCCGGCAGCACCGACCGGCGCCGCGTGTTGACTCCCCCGGATACCAACGTCCGCCACAGGATGCCGCTGTTGTGCGCCGCGGCGCCGACCGGATCCGCCTCCCGGCCGAGCCAGCGGCGCCCTGCGAGCAACACCAGCCGGGTCATGCCGCGCGCCCTGGTCTCCCCCGTGCCGTCCAGACGTACCAACGGGATCCGTGCCATCGAAGGCCTCCCACCACGTGTCTCTCTTCTCTTCGTGTCACCCCCTCGACGAGGTCGTTCACGCCGGCGTGACAGCGGCAACCGATCTGCCAGGGTGGGCGGGTGCACGACTTCGCGGTCTGGGCGCCGCTCGCGCGCCGGGCCGAGCTCGACCTCGGACCGGGCCGCCCGATGCGAGCCATGCACCCCGGCAGCGACGGCTGGTGGCACCTGGAGGTGGACGACGCCGGGCACGGCACGGACTACGGCTTCCGGCTCGACGGCGACGAGACTCTCCCGGACCCGCGCAGCGCCTGGCAGCCGTACGGCGTGCACGGGCTCAGCCGGGTCTTCGATCCCGGCCTGTACCGGTGGTCCGACGGCGACTGGCCCGGCCGGGACGTGCTCGGTGCGGTCTTCTACGAGTTGCACGCCGGCACCTTCACCCCCGCCGGGACCCTGGACGCCGCGCTCGAGCACCTGGACCACCTCGTCGGCCTCGGCGTCGACGTGGTCGAGCTCATGCCGGTGGCTGCCATGCCCGGCCGGCACGGGTGGGGCTACGACGGCGTCGGGCTCTACGCCGTGCACGAGCCGTACGGGGGGCCGGCCGCGCTGCAGCGGTTCGTCGACGCCTGCCACGTCCGCGGGATGGCGGTCTGCCTCGACGTCGTCTACAACCACCTCGGCCCCGAGGGGAACTACCTGCCCTGGTTCGGGCCGTACTTCACCGAGGACCACGCCACCCCCTGGGGGGAGGCGATCAACCTGGACGGCGAGGGGTCGGCGCAGGTGCGGCGCTTCGTCGTCGACAACGCGCTGCGCTGGTTCGAGGACTTCCACCTCGACTGCCTGCGGCTGGACGCCGTGCATGCCCTGGCCGACGACTCGCACCCGCACCTGCTCGCGCAGATGTCCGAGGAGACGGCGGCCCTGGCCGGCAAGCTCGGCCGCCCGCTGGCCCTGGTGGTGGAGAGCGACCTCAACGACCCGAGGGTGATCGAGCCGCTTCCCGCCGGCCTGGGGATGACCGCGCAGTGGAGCGACGACTTCCACCACGCGCTGCACGCCCTGCTGACCGGGGAGCGGCAGGGCTACTACGTGGACTTCGGCTCGCCGGAGGTGCTGGGGCGGACGCTGACCGAGGTGTACCGGCACGCCGGCGACCACTCGACGTTCCGCGGCAAGCCGTGGGGGCGCCCGGTGGACCGCTCCCGGCACCGCGGCCACCACTTCCTCGGCTACGCCCAGACCCATGACCAGGTCGGCAACCGGGCGGCCGGGGAGCGCCTGGGCGCGCTGGTGGGGCCCGACGGGCTGGCCGCCGCCGCGGCGCTCGTCCTCACCTCGCCGTTCACCCCGATGCTGTTCATGGGCGAGGAGTGGGGCGCGGACACGCCCTGGCAGTTCTTCTCCGACTTCGGCGACGCCGAGCTCGCCGAGGGCGTGCGCGAGGGCCGGCGGGAGGAGTTCTCCCGGCACGGGTGGGACGCCGAGGTACCGGACCCGCACGACCCGGCCACCCGGGAGGCGAGCGTCCTGGACTGGTCCCAGCCGCTGACCGGCGTCCATGCGCGGATGCTGAGCTGGTACACCGACCTGATCCGGCTGCGGCGCCGTGAACCAGACCTCCGGGACGACGACCTGTCCAGGGTGCGGGTCGATCTCGGCGCCGGGTGGGTGGCGGTGCGCCGTGGCGGCTTCGACGTCGTCGTGAACCTGTCCGACCGCCCGGTCGCGGTACCGAGCAGGGGCGTCCGCGCCGAGCTGGCGTGGGGCGGGGTCGAGCCCGGGCCGGACGGCGCCGTCCGGGTCGCGCCGGGCGGCACCTGCGTGCTGCGCCTGGCCTGACCCGGGCGCCGCTTCCCGGGCGGCCCGACCGGGCATCGGGGCCGGCACGTGGCAGGATCGGAGGGTGGAACGGTCCCCGAAGGGGCCGTCCCGACCAGGCGTGCTCCACAGACGTGTCCCGCCGACCGGAGGTTCCCGTGCCCGTTGCCCGCGACGACGACCCGAAGTTCGCCGAGTACACCCACCCGGAGCGGCTGGTCACGACGGACTGGCTGAGCGACAACCTCGGCAAACCCGGTCTTGCGGTCGTGGAGAGCGACGAGGACGTCCTGCTCTACGAGACCGGCCACATCCCGAGCGCCATCAAGATCGACTGGCACACCGACCTGAACGACCCGGTCACCCGCGACTACGTCGACGGCGCGGGGTTCGCCGCCCTCATGCGCGCCAAGGGGATCGCCCGCGACGACACCGTCGTGATCTACGGCGACAAGAACAACTGGTGGGCGGCGTACGCGCTGTGGGTGTTCACGCTGTTCGGGCACCCGGACATCCGGCTGCTGGACGGCGGGCGGACCGCGTGGGTCGCCGAGGGCCGCCCGACCACCACTGACGTCGAGCAGCGCCCGGCCACCGACTACCCGACGGTCGAGCGGGACGACACCACGATCCGCGCGTTCAAGGACCAGGTCCTCGGCCACCTGGGCAAGCCGCTGGTCGACGTCCGCTCCCCGCAGGAGTACACGGGCGAGCGCACGCACATGCCGGACTACCCGGAGGAGGGGGCGCTGCGCGGCGGCCACATCCCCGGTGCGGTCAGCGTGCCCTGGGCGCGGGCCGCGGCGGCGGACGGGCGGTTCAAGACCCGGGCCGAGCTCGAGGCGATCTACCGCGACGAGCAGGGCCTGTCCCCCGACGACGACGTGATCGCGTACTGCCGGATCGGCGAGCGGTCCAGCCACACCTGGTTCGTGCTCACCCACCTGCTCGGCTACCCGACCGTCCGCAACTACGACGGCTCCTGGACGGAATGGGGCAACGCGGTGCGGGTGCCGATCGTCAAGGGCGAAGAGCCCGGATGACCCTGCTCGACCTGCCCGCCCAGTTCGCCGACGTGGTGGAGGAGTTCACCGCGTTGAGCGAGCCCGACCGGCTGCAGCTGCTGCTGGAGTACAGCCGCGCCCTGCCGGAGCTGCCGGAGCGCCTCGCCGCGCACCGGGATCGGATGGAGCCGGTGCCGGAGTGCCAGGCGCCGGTGTTCCTCGCGGTGGAGGTGGATGGCGGGAGGGTGCACGTGTTCTTCGAGGCACCACAGGAGTCGCCGACCACGCGCGGCTTCGCCGGCGTCCTCAGGGAGGGCCTGGACGGGCTGGCGGTCGAGGAGGTGCTCGCGGTGCCGGACGACGTGCCCCTGCGGCTCGGCCTGGACCGCGCGGTCAGCCCGCTGCGGCTGCGCGGCATGGTGGCCATGCTCGGCCGGATCAAGCGGCAGGTGCGGGAGCGCTCGCAGGGCCGCTCGCAGGACCCTGCCGGCCGACCCGGATGAGCCTCCTGCGGCTGCTGCTGCCGGGCACGGCCGTGGTCGGTGAGGTGAACGAGGCCGCGACGGACGACCGGCTGGCGGCCGAGGACGTCGTCCATGCGCTCGCCGACCTCTACGCCTATCCCGATCCCCTGCCGGAGGACGGGTGGCTTCGGGTCAACATGGTCTCCACGCTGGACGGCGCCGCGACCGGGCCGGACGGCCGTTCCGGCTCGATCAACACCGCGGCCGACCGGCTGGTCTTCGGTGTCCTGCGCGGGCTGGCCGACGTGGTGCTGGTCGGGGCCGGGACCGTGCGGGCCGAGAAGTACCGGATCCCCGCCGCCAGACCGGCGTTCGCCGAGCGCCGGGCGGCGGCCGGGCAGGCACCGGCACCCGCGCTGGCCGTGGTCACCCGCACCGGAGAGGTGCCGGCGCTGGACGGCGCCGCGCGCGGCTACGTGATCACCAGCGCGGCCGCCGATCCCGGGCGGGTTCGGGCCGCCGCGGGGGCGCCCGAGGTGATCGTCGCCGGGGAGGAGGAGGTCGACCTCGCGCAGGCGATGACCCAGCTGAGCCGGCTCGGCCTGCCCAGGGTGCTGCTGGAGGGCGGCCCGAGCCTGTTGGCCGACGCCGCCGCCGCGGGCCGGGTCGACGAGCTGTGCCTGACGATCAGCCCGGCCATCACCGCCGGCGACGCGCCGAGGATTTCTCACGGGCCGCCCGCGGACCTGCAACTCCGCCTGGCGCACCTGGCCGAGTGCGCCGAGGCACTGCTCGGGCGCTGGCTGGTGCGACGCTCCTAGAGCCTGCTTCCAGCCTCAGTTCCCGACCCCGGAGACCCGGCCCTGTTCACCGAGCGCACCGTCACCACCCTGCTGGCCGAACTGGTCGGGTGACCGCGGCGGCGCCGCCTCTACCCTGGGTGGGGAGCGGGCCCTCAGAGGCCGAGCAGGAATCTCGCGACGGCGGCGTCCCACCCGTCCGGGTCGACGTTCCACTCCTTGGTGTGCCGGGCGCCGCGGCTCGGCACGTACGTGACGAGGTCGGGGCGGGTGGCGGCGAGCAGCCGCGAGGGCTCGCAGGGCACGAACTCGTCGTCCTCGCTGTGCAGCACGAGCACCGGGACCTGTAGCTCCGCAGCGCGGGTCACCCAGTCCATGCCGTCCAGGTCCACGGGCGCCTCGACCCCCGCCAGCCGCCACCCCCACGGGTGGGAGAGCATGGCCTGCCCGAGCCGGCCCACCGGTCCGGGCACGCGGTTCAGCCGGGCGTGGTGCGACAGCACCGAACGCCAGTCGATCACTGGGGCGTCCAGCACCAGGGCCCGCACCCGGTCGGCCGTCCAGGACCGGCTGACCAGCTGCAGCGCGATCGCCGCGCCCATCGACCAGCCGACCAGCACGATCTCCTCGGCACCCGCATCGGCGGCGTGGAGCACGGCCGCCTCGACATCCAGCCACTCGTGGTCGCCGAGGTGGTACCGGCCTCCCCGCGACCGCGGGGCGCCGCGGTCGTTGCGGTAGCTGACGACGAGGCAGCTGAAGCCGATCCGGTGGAGGACGGGCAGGGCGCGCAGGCACTCCTCGCGGGTCGCGCCGCGCCCGTGCACGAGGATCGCCCAGCGCCGCCGGCCGGCGTCCCCTCCGGGGGCCCACCCGGCGGCGGGCACCAGCCAGCCCGGCATCGGGCCGAGCTCGCTGGCGACCTCGACGTCGGTGTGCGCCAGCCCGAGCGCGGTGGTGGGGTCTCCGGCGTAGAAGTACTGGTTCCATCGGGCGCGTCCCGCCCGCAGCCGGCCGCCGTCCACGCCGAGCAGCGCGCGCTCCACGGTCCCGGCGTGCTCGTCGTGGTTGACGACATCACCGAGCCGCGCGTGCCCCCTGCCGCCGTCCAGCCACAGGCCGTACCGGCCGGGGGCACGGGTCTCCGGGTCGGCGCGCAGCGTCACCGAGTCCTTCCCGACGGCCAGCACCTCGACGTCGTCGGCCCGCTCCAGGTCGGGGGTGACCACCCGGCGGGCGAAGTAGGCCGCCACCGAAGCCGCGGCGGCGCCCAGCGCACCCGCGGCGGCGGCACCCGCGACCGCGCCGCGCAGCGCGGTCCGCCTCGTGGTGTTCGCCGGGCTCATGGTCAGATTCTGCCGGGCGGCCGTCCCGGGGGTGGCGCCGGGTCGGACGCGCCGCGGCCAGTAGGGTGCGGTCCGTGACCGCCACGATCGTGCTCCTCACCGAACGCGCGCTGGGCGACGGCGACGCCCAACGGCTGGTCTCCCTACACAGCGACGAGGGCGCGCGCTACCACGTGCTGGTCCCCGCGGACCCGCACCGCAACATGCTCGCCGACGTCCTGGACCACCTCAGCCTCCTCGAGCTGCGTGGAGCGCTGGACGCCGCCCGCGGCCGCGACGACGACGAGAGCCCCGGCGGGGCCTCCGCGATCGTGGACACCTCCGTCGCCGCCCTGCGCGCTGCCGGTGCGGAGGCCGAGGGCGACGTCACGCAGGACGAGGCCCTGCCCGCGCTGGAGAAGGGCGTGCGCGAGTACTCCGCGGACGAGGTGGTCGTCGTCACCCGGCCGCACGCCGTCGAGGACACCTTCCACACCGACTGGGCGTCCCAGGCCCGGGAGCACCTGGGCGTGCCGGTGCTCCACATGTACGCCGGGCTGGACTGGCTCGGCTGAGCCGCGGCACCGAACCGGCGCTGCTCAGTGCCGGGTGGGCAGCAGCGACCAGCCGAGCGCGAACAGCAGGAACGAGGCCACGAGCGAGAGGAACTGCAGGTCCGCCGGCGCGGCCACCTGGAGGTCGGCGAGGCCGAGCCAGGCCGCGAGCACCATGACCAGGATCGGGACCGCCATCGTCGAGCCGCTGGGCCGGGCGGCCGCGGTGATCGGGGCGGCGGGCAGCTCCTGGACGGTGGCCAGCTCGCGGATCCGCGCCTGGCCGGTGGTCATGTCGACGATCCGCTCCTCGGTGTCCGGGACCGCGATCCGCTCCACCTTCCGCGGCCAGTGCCGCCGGATCTCGAGGATCCCCTGACCGACCAGCAGTAGCGCAGCGAGGTGTGCCGGCGTGCGAAGGGCCAGCGCCGTGCCGGCGGCGGCCAGGTTGCTGATCCCCAGGAGCACGCCGAGCAGCACGATCAGGAACGGTCCGACGAGGGGGCCGCGGGGGGACCGCGTGACGACCCGGGTCACCGCGTTGGGGCCGAAGCGAGCCCGCTGGGTACGACGCATGTTCGGTTCGATGCTCATTGCCACCTCCCCCTACGGGGGCCTCACGGCAGGTGCTGCTCAGTGCCGGGTGGGGAGCAGCGACCAGCCGAGCGCGAACAGCAGGAACGAGGCCACCAGGCAGAGGAACTTCAGATCGGCCGGCGCGGCCACCTGGAGATCGGCGAGGCCGAGCCAGGCCGCCAGCAGCATCACCAGGACCGGGATCGCCATCGTCGAGGCGGTCGGCCGGGCCGCGGGGGTGATCGGGGCGGCGGGCAGTTCCTGAACCGTGGCCAGCTCCCGGACCCGGGCCTGGCCGGTGGTCATGTCGACGATCCGCTCCTCGGTGTCCGGGACGGCGATCCGCTCCACCTTCCGCGGCCAGTGCCGCCGGATCTCGAGCATGCCCTGGCCGACCATCAGCAACGAGGCGAGCAGGGCGGGAGTGCGCAGGGCCATCGCCGTTCCCTCGGCGGCCTGGTTGGTGATCCCGAGCAGCACGCCGAGCAGTGCGATCAGGAACGGTCCGATCAGCGGGCCACGCGGGGATCTGGTGACGACGCGGGTCACCGCGTTGGGGCCGAAGCGAGCTCGCTGGGGACGACGCATGCTCGGTTCGGTGCTCATGTGCCACCTCCTCCCCAGAGGGGGCCCCTCCTCGAGGGAGCCCTGCCGGGCGTCCATGATTTCACCCGATCGGCCCGATCGTCCCACTGTCGGTGACATCACGGTGCCACGGCGGGGCCCCACACGCCAGGTGCGGCGCGCCGCGACCGGCTGCCGCGCCGATCACCGGGCCGCCGGGAACGCTGCACGCGGCGGCTAGGTTGAACCTGGCGAGGCTGGCGCAGAACCGAATCAGCGAGGGGCCAGCGAGAGGGAGGGAAGCCACGATGAAGCCGTCCGGACGCACCTACCCGGTGGACCTGAGCGACCAGGAGTGGCGCACGAAGCTCAGCCCCGAGGAGTACTCCGTGCTCCGCCGGGGCGGCACCGAGCGCCCGTTCACCGGCGAGTACACGGACACCCACACCCAGGGCGTGTACTCCTGCAGGGCCTGCGGCGCCGAACTGTTCCGAAGCACCGAGAAGTTCGACAGCCACTGCGGCTGGCCGTCGTTCTTCGCGCCGCTCGCGGAGGACCGCGTGGAGTACATCGAGGACCGCAGCGGCGGGATGCTCCGCACCGAGGTGCGCTGCGCCTCCTGCGGGTCGCACCTCGGCCACGTGTTCGAGGGCGAGGGCTACGACACCCCCACCGACCAGCGGTACTGCATCAACTCGATCAGCGTCCGGCTGGAGCCGACCGCTTGAGCGAACCGCGCGTCCGGCGCGCGAGGTGGTCCGAGCTGGACCCGCAGACCCTGCACGACCTGGTCAAGCTGCGTGTCGACGTGTTCGTGGTCGAGCAGTGCTGCCCGTACCCCGAACTGGACGGGCGCGACACCCTGCCGTCCACCGAGCACGTCTGGGTGGACGACGAGGACGGTCCGGCGGCGTACCTGAGGATCCTGGCCGAACCGGACGGCGACGTCCGGGTCGGGCGGGTGTGCACCCGTGCCGGGGCGCGTGGCCGCGGGCTGGCCCGGGTGCTGCTGGACGACGTCCTGGCCCGCCACGCCGACCGACCGGTGGCGCTCGACGCGCAGGCCTACCTGGCCGCGTTCTACGCGGGCCTCGGGTTCGTGGCGTGCGGGCCCGAATTCCTCGACGACGGGATCCCGCACGTGCCGATGCGCCGGGACCCCCGGCCCGCGCGCTGATCGCGGCCGTCAGGGCAGTGCGGCGACGATCTCGCTCAGCGGCACCCGGGGGCCGGTGAAGAAGGGGATCTCCTCGCGCACGTGCCGGCGGGCGTCCACCGCCCGCAGATCGCGCATGAGGTCGACGATCCGGTGCAGCTCGTCGGCTTCGAACGCGAGGATCCACTCGTAGTCGCCGAGGGAGAACGCCGAGACGGTGTTCGCCCGCACGTCCGGGTAGCCGCGGGCCGCCATCCCGTGCTCCATCAGCATCCGGCGCCGCTCCTCCTCCGGCAGCAGGTACCACTCGTAGGAGCGGACGAACGGGTACACCGACAGGTACGCCCGCGGCTCCTCACCGGCCAGGAAGGCCGGCACGTGGGACTTGTTGAACTCCGCCGGGCGGTGCAGGCCGGCGACCGACCAGACCGGGCGCAGCGCGCGCCCGAGCGGGGTGCGCCGCAGCACGTGGTAGGCCTCCTGGACGACCTCCACCGCCGGGGCGTGCCACCACACCATGACGTCCGCGTCGGCGCGCATCCCGGACACGTCGTACCAGCCGCGGACGGCCAGGTCCTTGGCCTGCAGCGGCCGCAGCGCCTCGTCCACCGTCTCGGCCAGCTCGGCGCGACCGGCCGGCATGGGGTCGGCGGCGAAGACCGACCACATCGTGTAGCGGATGGTCTCGTTGATCTCTCTGGGGCTGCGCCGCGCGGTGTCCGGGGTCTCGCTCACGGCCGTCATTGTGCTCCGTCGCGCGCCTGGAGGGGCTGCCGGGTGCGAAGGCCCGCCCGGATCCGGGCCGCGGCCAGCCCGGCGGCCGCGATGCACGCCGGCACCCCCACGCCGTCCAGCGCGGCGCCGCAGACGGCGAGCCCTGGGACGGCGTCCACCGCGGCACGCAGCCGGCGGACGCGGTCCAGGTGGCCGACCGCGTACTGCGGCAGCCCACCGCCCCAGCGGGTCACGGTGCTCGCGACCGGTCGCAGCGGGATGCCG
>JBKPQU010000226.1:0-7257 GCA_046734255.1 Actinomycetota bacterium | reverse complement strand
ACGTAGCGCCAGTCGAACAGCGGCACGGCCTGGGAGAGCGCCCACAGCGCAGCCGGGGGGAGCAGGGCCCAGAACACCCCGAGGAGGAAGGCCTCGCGGTGCGTGCCCGGCTGCGCACCCCGCCTCCGCAGGCCGGCGATCGCGACCGCGGTCAGCAGCAGCACCGCGAAGACGGGGGCGTACTGGGCCGACAGGAACCCGGTGAGGCCGTCGAAGTCCGGCCGGGGCAGCCAGCTGACCTGGTTGCGCTGCATCGCGGCGCCCACGGCGAGCGGGGTCAGCGCTGCACCGGCCCCGAGGCTGGCCCACCACCAGCTGCGGCGCACCGGGCGGGGCGCGCTGATCCGGACGTAGGCGAGGTGGGCCAGCACGAGGGTGAACGCCAGCAGGTTGAGCACGCCGGTGGCCACCAGCAGTCCGGCGTAGGCGAGCCACAGCGCGGGTTGCCACGGGCGCCGCAGCGCGCGCAGCAGCGCCAGGGTCGCGGCCGTGGCGGCCGTCGTGACCAGGGCGTAGGGGCGGGCCTCCTGGGCGTAGCGCGAGGCCAGCGGCGCGACGACGTACAGCACGCCCGCGCAGACGCCGACCGCCCGCTGGTCGAACTCGCGCCCGATCCGGACCAGCAATGCAGCGGTGAGCGCCGAGGCGATCACCGAGACCATCCGGATCGCGGTGATCCCGGCGCCCGCGCCCACCAGCGCGTGCACCAGCAGGTAGTAGGCCAGGTGCACCAGATCGATGTGGGTGGCCAGCGCCAGGATGTCGGCGGCCGGGCGGGCCACGACGTCGCGCGTGATGGCCTCGTCCCACCAGGGGCTGGGGACGGACACGTGCCAGCTGAACGTCGCGGCGCCGGCGAGCGCGATCGCGACTTCCGGCCGTGATCGGCGCCACCATGCTCGGGCTCGGGAGGCGGTGGCCGGGATCAGGACGGGCGGGGCTCCGGTGGCGTCGCGCCGGCCTCTCGCGACCTGTGCCACTACCGCCCCTTCACTCGTCGTCCACTCGTCCTGCGGATCTCGGCCCCCGACGGTAGCCCCGATCGGGCGCGGCCTGGTCACGGCCAGGCAACGTTCCGGTAAGTACCCCGAGCGGCCGGGTTCATCCGCCGGCGAACGGCGGGAGGACGTCCACCGTCGCTCCCGCCCCGACTCGCCGGTGCGGATCGGCGCGGACCTCGTCGACCAGGAACGATGCGGCGTCCAACACCCTGGCCAGGTGCGGACCGTGCCGGTGTCCGAGGGCGGCGGTCAGGTCGGCGACCGTGCTGCCCTCGGGCGTCTCGATGAGTTCCTGCTCCATGCCTGCGGCTGCGCGGGCGCCGGCGTAGTAGCGAACCGTGACCTGCACCTCACCCACCGATCGCGCTCATCGGGCGCTGCGGCTGCAGGAACGACTTCTCGTCGATCCCGTGGCCGGCCCGTTTGACCCACATCGCGGCGCGCCAGGTGGCCGCGATCTGCTCGTCGTCGGCCCCCGACCGCAGCAGCTCCCGCAGGTCGGTCTCGCTGCGGGCGAAGAGGCAGTTGCGGACCTGCCCGTCCGCGGTGAGCCGGGTGCGGTCGCAGTCGCCGCAGAACGGCCGGGTCACCGACGCGACGATGCCGACCCTGGCGGGGCTGCCACCGGGCGTCGGAACCGGCGAGCCGTCCGGCCGGGACACCCACCAGGTCTCCGCCGGAGCGGCGCCGCGCGAGCCGGCGTCGGCCGGGGTGAGCCGGAACTCGCCGGTCAGCGCGGTGAGGATCTCCTCGGCGGTGACCATCGCGGTGCGGTCCCACGCGCCCTGCGGGTCGAGCGGCATCTGCTCGATGAACCGCACCTGGTAGCCGTGCTCGAGCGCAAAGCGCAGCAGGGGCACCGCCTCGTCGTCGTTGACGCCGCGCAGCAGCACCGTGTTGATCTTGACCGGTCCCAGGCCGGCGTCGGTGGCCGCCTGCAGGCCCGCGAGGACGTCGTCCAGCCGGTCGCGGTGGGTGATCCGCGCGAACCGCGCCCGGTCGAGGGTGTCGAGCGACACGTTGACGCGGTCGAGGCCGGCCTCGGCGAGGGCGGTGGCCCGCCGCTGCAGCCCCAGCGCGTTGGTGGTCAGGGCGGTTTGCGGGGGCCGGCCGCCGGCGGTGCGCAGCGCGGCGGTCGCCGCGACGATCCGCTCGAGACCCTTGCGCAGCAGCGGCTCCCCGCCGGTGAACCGGATCTCATCGATGCCCAGCCGCTCGACCGCGACCCGGATCAGCCGGATCGTCTCCTCGTCACTGAGCAGCCGGGTGTCCTCGATCCAGTCCAAACCCTCGGCCGGCATGCAGTACGAGCAGCGCAGGTTGCACCGATCGGTGAGGCTGACCCGCAGGTCGGTGGCCACCCGGCCGAACCGGTCGATCAGGCGGGAGTCGTCCGGGCGCCCCGCGAGATCACCGGACGGGCCGCCGCGGCGCAGGCCGGGCATGCCGAGGACGACGTGGCTCACGGGGACAGGGTAACCGGGAAGCCCGGCGCTCGCGTCCGCACCCAGACAGCCTGCTCGGTCGGTGACGGGCCCGTTACACGCCTGCTACCTGGGCCTTCGTGCCGGGCGGCTACCCGGGGACGGGCAGCGTCAGGTCCCGGGCGGCGGCGTACCGCTGCCGGACCTCGGGGGTGGGGTCGGCCTCGAACTCCTGGGTGCCGGGCAGTTCCCAGCGCGGAGGTTCGGCCGAGCCGTCGAGCACCCAAGCGGCCTGCCGCGCGGCGCCGTCCGCCACGTACTCGCCGGGCGGGGGGACGACGACCGGCCGGCCGAGCACGGCGGGGGCGATCCTCCGCACGGCCTCCGAGCGCGCGCCGCCGCCGACCAACAGGACACGATCCACCCGGGCGCCCTGCTCGACCAGCGCGTCCAGCCCGTCGGCCAGTCCGCAGAGCAGGCCTTCGACGGCGGCCCGGGCCAGGTGCTCGCGGGTCGCGGTCTCCAGCCGCAGGCCGTGCACCGCCGCGGTCGAGTCCGGACGGTTCGGCGTCCGCTCACCCTCGAGATAGGGGACCAGCGCCAGCCCGCCCGCTCCGGGCGGCGCCTCCTGCGCCAGCAGGTCGAGCCGGGAATGGTCGACCCCGAGGATCCGGGCGACGGCGTCCAGCACCCGCGCCGCGTTCAGCGTGCAGACCAGCGGGAGGAAGCGCCCGGTGGCGTCGGCGAAACCGGCCACCACGCCGGACGGGTCGGCGGCCGGGACGTCGGCCACCGCGAACACCGTGCCCGAGGTGCCGATCGAGACCACGACGTCACCGGGCTCGGCGCCGACGCCGAGGGCGGCGGCCATGTTGTCGCCGGTGCCGGGGCCGAGGACGGCGCCCACCGAGACCCCGTCGGAACGAGCGGTCCCGGCCTGCTCGGCCGGGCCCAGGACCCGCGGCAGGACGGCGTCGTGGCCGATCGCCGCCTCGAGCAGGTCCCGGCGGTACTTCCCGGTTGCCGGGGAGAAGTAGCCGGTTCCCGAGGCATCGCCGCGGTCCGTGACGAGCGCCTCGAGCGCGCCGGCGTCGGCGATCTTCCAGGTGAGCCAGTCGTGCGGCAGGCACACCGCGGCCAGCCGTTTCGCGGCCTCCGGCTCGTGCTCGGCCAGCCAGGCGAGCTTGGCCACGGTGAACGCGGCCAGCGGCACCGAGCCGACGCCATCCGCCCACGCCTGCGGCCCGCCCTGCTCGGCGACCAGCCGGGCGGCGGCCGCCGCCGAGCGGGTGTCGTTCCACAGCAGCGCCGGGCGGATCACCTCGCCCTGCTCGTCCAGGGCCACCATGCCGTGTTGCTGGGCGGCCACCGAGACCGCCCCGACGTCGGCGAGGCCTCCGGCCGCCTCGGCGGCCGCGCGCAGCGCGGCCCACCAGTGGTCGGGGTGCACCTCGGTGCCTTCCGGGTGGACCGCCCGGCCCTCGCGGATCAGGGCGCCGGTGGCCGCGTCCCGGATCACGACCTTGCACGACTGCGTGGAGGAGTCCACCCCCGCGACTAACGCCATGTCAGCGGGCGCCGATCAGGTGCTCGACCGCGAGCTGGTCGAGTTGGATGTAGGCGCAGCCGCGCGCGCCGGCGACGTCCGGATCGAAGTCCTCGAACGCCGTCCGGTCGGCCAGCAGGTCGGTGTACGTCTCGCCCTCGGCGAGCGTGGGCGTGGACAGCTCACCGATCCTTGCCTCGGCCATCGCGGCCTGCACCGCGGGGTCGGCCCGGAATGCCACGGCCCGCTCGCGCAGCAGCAGGTACGTGCGCATGTTCGCGGCCGCCGACGCCCACACGCCGGCGGTGTCCTCGGTGCGCAGCGGCTTGTAGTCGAAGTGCCGCGGCCCGTCGTAGCTCGGCCGCCCGCCCGGCCCGTTCTCCAGCAGGTCGACCAGGAAGAACGCGCTGAGCAGGTCGCCGTGGCCGAAGACCAGGTCCTGGTCGTACTTCGGCCCGTGCTGGCCGTTGAGGTCGATGTGGAAGAGCTTGCCCTGCCACAGCGCCTGCGCGATGCCGTGGACGAAGTTCAGCCCCGCCATCTGCTCGTGCCCGACCTCGGGGTTCAGCCCGACCATGTCCGCGTGCTCGAGCGTGCTGAGGAAGCCCAGCGCGTGCCCGATCGTGGGCAGCAGGATGTCGCCGCGCGGCTCGTTCGGCTTCGGCTCGATCGCGAACCGGATGCCGTAGCCCCGGTCGATCACATACTGCGCCAGGGTGTCCAGGCCCTCCCGGTACCGCTCCAGCGCGGCGCGGATGTCCTTGCCCGCATCGGTCTCGGCGCCCTCCCGACCGCCCCAGAACACGTACGTCGTGGCGCCGAGCTCGGCCGCCAGGTCGAGGTTGCGGATCACCTTGCGCAGCGCGAAGCGCCGGACCGCGCGGTCGTTGCTCGTGAACGCGCCGTCCTTGAACACCGGGTGGGTGAAGAGGTTGGTGGTCATCATCGGGACGGTCATCCCGGTCTCGGCCAGCGCGGCCCGGAACTTCTCGATGCCGCTGCTCCGGGCGTCGTCGTCGAGGCTGAAGTGCACCAGGTCGTCGTCGTGGAAGCTGACCCCCCACGCGCCCAGCTCGGCCAGCCGGTGCACCGCCTCGACCGGGTCCAGCGGCTCGCGGGTGGGATCGCCGAACGGGTCGCGGGCCTGCCACCCGACGGTCCACAGGCCGAAGCTGAACTTGTCTGCGGGCGTTGGCTGAGCGGCCATCGCGACCTCCCGGGGTCAGGTCACCTCATGTGCATCGACCCTAACGCCTGCCCGATCCCCCTGCGGTAGACCGGATCCGCCGGACCCGGCCCCAGCCAGGCCCACGGCGTGACACCGTGGGCCTGGCGTCGGCACGGTGTCACGCCGTGGGCGACAGGGATGCGCGTAACGCCGCACAGTTCCAACGGTGCCCAACGGTGGGGTGCGTGGAGGTCGGGGTCGGACCACCCTCAGGCGGGGGACCACTCCCAGGACATGTGCAGCACCAGGGGCCGGCCGGGCTCGACGACCGCCTCGCGGCCCAGGGCGACGGCGTCGGGCGGTCCGGTCTGCGGCTCGACGCAGACCGTGCCTTCGTGCTGGTCGAAGACCACGACGTAATCGGCGTCGGAGGAGATCCGCAGCTGCAGCGCGCCGTCCCAGGTCAGCGTCGCCGGCCAGGTCGCGCCGGTGAAGCACTCGTCCCAGGGGCCCTCGGGGCGGGGCACGACCTCGCCGGTCGGGATGCCGTCGTCGTCGCGGCGCAGCATGCCCTCGACCGTGAAGTCGAGCCGGGCCGGCTCGCCGCGGCTCAGCTGTCGCCGGAACCACGGGTGGTAGCCGGTCCAGGCCGGCATCGGGACGGCGTCCGCGTGCACCTCCATCGTGACGTCCAGCCGCTGCGCCGACAGCGCCATCGCGGCGACCGCATGACCGGCCCACGGCCAGCGCGAGTCGAACGGGCAGCTCAACCGCGCGGACTCGGCGGTGACCTCCTCCACGGTCCAGGCCCGGTCCACGACCACGCCGTGGATCGCGTGCGGACCGAACGTGATCGGCAACTGGTATGTGCTGCCGCCCCAGGTGAGCCGCCCGCGGCGGACCCGCCCGGCGAAGGGCGCCATCGGGAAGCAGCCCCAGTGGTAGATGCCGCTCCCACCGCGCCCGAGCAGCTCGAGGTCACCCACCTGCAGGCTGCCGAGCCTTCCGCCGGAGGTGACCGAGACGGTCAGCGCGGCCTCACCGGATACCAGCCGGACGTCGCTCATGCCGGCCAGCGTCGCAGCCGGATGGTCGGGATGTCGACGGGGCGGCACCGCGGCCGGGCGTGCCGGAGGCGGAGCGGCATCCCGGCCCTGGATGAGTCATGCTGAGCCCATGACGGACGCCGACAGGCCCGGCGGCGGAGGCCGGCCCGGCTCGCCCGAGGAGCTGGGCGCCAGGTTGCGGGCCACCGGCTACCTCGCCGACGAGGGTTTGGCCACGGTGGCCTGGCTGGCGCTGTCGATGCGCCGGCCGCTGTTCCTCGAGGGGGAGCCGGGCACCGGCAAGACCGCGCTGGCCGAGGCGCTGGCCGAGGCGCTGGCCGCGGAGCTGATCCGGCTGCAGTGCTACGAGGGCATCGACGCGAGCCAGGCGCTGTACGACTGGGACTTCCCGCGCCAGGTGCTGCACCTGCGGGCGGTCGAGGCCACCCGCCGTCCGGACGAGCCGGTGGACGTCGCCGCGGTGGAGCAGTCGCTGTTCGACGAGCGGTTCCTGCTCGCCCGCCCTGTGCTGCAGGCGCTGCGCAGCGACAACGCCGTGCTGCTGGTGGACGAGGTCGACCGCGCGGACGACGAGTTCGAGGCGTTCCTGCTCGAGGTGCTGTCCACCCACGCGGTGACGATCCCGGAGCTGGGCACGGTCCACGCGTCCAACCCGCCGATGGTCGTGCTCACCTCCAACCGGACGCGCGAGGTGCACGACGCGCTCAAGCGGCGCTGCCTCTACCACTGGGTCGAGCATCCCGGCCTGGCCCGGGAGATCGAGATCCTGCGCACCCGGCTGCCGTTCGTGCCGCAACGGCTGGCCGAGCAGGTCGCGACCGCCGTCATGCGGATGCGCGAGGGCGGCAACGGGCTTGGCGCGCTGGACGCGCCGCTGCTCAAGCCGCCCGGCGTGGCCGAGAGCCTGGACTGGGCGCGCGCGCTGGTCGAGCTGGGCCGCCGGGAGCTGGACGTCGAGACCGCCGCCAGCACGCTCGGCGCCGTGTGCAAGTACCGCGAGGACGCCGACCGGGTGCGGGACTCGCTGGACCGGCTGCTCGCCGGGTAGCCC
>JBKPQU010000225.1:0-14393 GCA_046734255.1 Actinomycetota bacterium | reverse complement strand
CATGATGTCCCGGCGACTGGCTCGCGGCGGCAGTGGCGACGGGGGTGCCACCCTGGTCGTCGTCCTGATCGTGGTCACCGTGCTGTCGGTGGGCCTGTCCGCGCTGCTGACCTTCGCCGACACCAGTGAACGCACCACGGTGGCGATGTCCGCGCAGGCCACGACGCTCGCGGAGGCCAATGGCGCGGTCGAGGTGACCTTGCACAAGCTGCGCAGCGGCTCGTACAACAACAGCCCGGGGCAACCCTGCTTCGACGGGGGCTCCAACACGCTGAGCCTGCCGCCGGCGGTCTTCGGCTCGGCGGACTCCGCGGCGGTGACCTGCGCCGGGGCGCCCGGCACCGGCGGTTCCAGCTCCCTGGTCCCCATCACCGCCGCCAACAAGCCGGGCTATGCCATCCAGACGCTGGGCACCAGCGCGACCGAGGACGGAATCCAGGTCAAGTCGCTCGGCGGCGGGAGCAGCGCGCTCAGGGTGCACGGGCAGGTGCTGTCGAACTCGACCGTCAACGTGGTGAGCGGGCAGCTCTCAGTGGACAACGGCGTCTACGCCACCGGCGCCTGCACGCTCCCCGGCATCTCCAGCACGCCCGCGGCGTCCTGCAACCGCGGGTCGACGGTCGCCGACCCCGGCTACCCCAGCGAGACGCCGTCGCTGACCTACCGGCCGCTGACCTCGGTCGCGTGCACCACGGCCAACTCCGTGGTCACGTTCCAGCCCGGGTACTACGACGACGCCGCGGGGCTGTCCGCGATGATGGACGGGAACAGCGCGTGCAAGCACAGCACGTGGTGGTTCCAGCCGGGCGTCTACTACTTCGACTTCCACAACGGCGAGAACGCCGCGCTGCCCGGCGGCAGCCACCAGTGGGTTGTCAACGACGGCACGCTTGTCGCCGGGACGCCGTCCGGTGGGTCAACGCCGCCGGTCAACCCGACCGTCCCCGGCGCCTGTGTCAGCCCGATCACCTCCACCACCGCGGTGGGCGTGCAGTTCATTTTCGGCGGCGACAGCCGGCTGCAGGTGGACGCCGGCAAGGCGGAGATCTGCGCCAGCTACCATTCCGACCGCCCGCCGATCGCGGCCTACGGTCAGCGCACGGGGTCCCCCGCCGTGACCGGTCCTGCAAACGTCTCGGGAACGGCGGCGACGTCGACGAAGTTCGCCACCCCCAGCGGGGCACTGACCCCGAACGACGGGTCGAGCGCCACCTGGACCGGCAGTGGCACGGCCACCCTGACGATCAACGGGATGGCCACGCCGTCCTCCCTGCCGCCCGGGTCGCTGCTGGTGGCAGCCACCCTGTCCGTCCGGCGCATGAACAACCAGGGCGACAAGAACGACGACGTGACCGTCACCCTGACACCCGCGGCCGGTGGCAGCCCGGTGACGGTGACGGTCCCGGCATCCACGACCACCGGCTGGCAGGCCACCACGACGGATCTGATGTCCTCGGCGCTGCCCGGCGTGGTGCACACCTACGGATTCACCTCCGCGTCGGCGCTGTACACGATCAAGCCGAAGAACGGCGGCAGTACGGAGTCGCTGGACGGCGTGCAGCTCAACCTCACCTACACCGTGCCCTCGCTGCGCGCCGAGAACGCGACGATCAACGGCAGCCCCAGCTGCGTGGCGAAGGTCGGCTACGGCGCCGGCGGCACGTGCGCCGCACTCAGCACGACCACCGCCCCCGGCAGCGTGCTCTACATCCAGGGCACCGCCTACCTGCCGCAGGCGGCGGTCGACATCACCCTGAACAACGTCTCCAGCCAGGTGTTCAAGTTTGGCGTGGTCTCCAGGGTTCTCGTAGTGAAGATCAACGGGAGTTCGACCTTCCAGCAGGCGGTGATCGAGATCCCGGACAACTCTCCGGGATACGGGGTGGTCGACGCCGATGTGCTACTGGCGGTCAATGTCTGCCCGGGGTCGGCCACCTGTTCGCCAGGCAGCACGCCCGTCCGGCTGAGGGCCCGCGTCAAGATCACCGACCCGACCGGGACGGTCGTTCCCGGGCAGCGCCAGATCACGGTGACCAGCTGGGCCATTTCACGCTGAGGAATCCCCCCGACGCCGAACGTATGCGGCCGCTAAGCTCGCAGACGGCTACGAGGGAGGGGCGATGCCCGAGCAGAGCAGGACGGGATTGTCCGAGAGCGAAGAGGTGGCGGCCCCGCGCGGGGTCGATCCGACCACGGCCAACGTCGCTCGCATGTGGGACTACTACCTGGGCGGCAAGGACAACTACGCCGTCGACCGGGAGACCGCCGAGAAGGTTCTCGCGCGCTACCCCGAGCTCCGCTCCGTGGCACGGGAGAACCGCGCCTTCCTGATCCGGGCGGTGGCCTACCTGGCCGGGGAGGCGGGCATCCGCCAGTTCATCGACGTCGGCTCCGGCCTGCCGACACAGCGCAACGTGCACCGGGTCGCCCAGGAGGTGGCGCCGGACGCCCGCGTCGTCTACGTCGACTACGACCGGATCGTGACCGTCCACGCCCGCGCGCTGCTGCGCGGCGTGCCCGGTCTCACCGCCGTCGTCGAGGCCGACCTGCGCGACCCGGAGTCGATCCTGGAGCATCCCGACACCCGTGACCTGATCGACTTCAACGAGCCGGTGGCGATCCTGCTCTCCGCGATCCTGCACTTCGTACCGGAGGAGGGCGATCCCTACGGGCTCGTGGCCCGGCTGATGAAGCCCGTCGTGCCGGGCAGCTACCTGGCGCTCACCCACGCGGGCAGCAAGGAGATCACACCGCGGGCGCACGAGGCCGCCGGCGAGTACCGCAGCGCCACCGCGCAGATCACCCTGCGCACGCAGTCGGACGTCGCGCGGTTCTTCACCGGCCTGGAGTTGGTCGAACCCGGCGTGGTCCCGATCACCGAGTGGCACAACCCCACGCCGCCTTCCGACGACGTCGCCGGGGATCTCGAGGGAGCCGGGTATGTCGGCGTGGGGCGCAAGCCCTGACGCTTCGTCAGACGCCGGTCATCGCCCCCGCGATCTGACTCGAGGATTCCCCGGAACGCCGCAGTACCAGCGCCACCAGGGCGAGCGCGAGCAGTGTGAGCAGCAGCATAAGCGTCGACATCGCGGCGATCTGCGGGCGGAGCGCGGCGCGCAGGGCGCTGAAGATGTAGACCGGCCACGGCGTCGACCCGGAGACCTGGACGAACGCGGAGATGATCGTGTTGTCCAGGCTGAGCGTGAACGCCAACAGCGCGCCGGCCAGCACCGCCGGCATCATCAACGGCAGTGTGATCTGCCGGAACCGGCGTACGGGCGTGGCGTACAGGTCTGAGGCCGCCTCCTCCAGCGACTCGTCCAGCCCGGCGATCCGGGCCCGGACTATGAACGTCACCACCGCGGTCGCGAACAGAGAGTGCCCGACGATCAGGCGCACGAGCCCGTTGTTGAACACGGTGACGTGCGCATCGGTGCCGAGCCAGACGAACCACGGCAGCAGGGACACCGCGTCGACGATCTCCGGGGTGACCAACGTGAGGCCGAGCAGCCCGATGAACAGCGGCACCCAGGGGCCCGGTCGGCGGGCCAGCGCGACGCCGGCCAGCGTGCCGAGGATTGTGGCAACCACCGACGCGCCCACCGCCGCGCGGAGCGAGACGCCGATCGAGGAACGGATCGACGGGTCGCTCATCGCCGCCTGGTACGCGGTGAGTCCGAAGCCCTTCCAGGCCACCAGAAGGCGGCCGGTGTTGAACGAGTAGATCACGATGAAGACGATCGGCAGGAAGAGGAAGGCGAAGGTCAGGAGTCCCCAGACGTGCAGCAGCAGGTTGGGCAGGTCGATGCGGCGGCGCCTCATCGGCCGGCCTCCGGCACGTCGAGCGTGAGCACGCGCCGCGAGCGGGCGATCGCCGAGGCGGAGCGTGAGACGAGCATGATGACCGCCACGGTCCCGGCGATGAAGATCATCAGGATCACGGCCATCGCCGAGCCGAGCGCCCAGTTCTGCGCGGTCTGGAACTCGCTGGCGACCAGCTGGCCGACCATGTTGCCCTTGGCCCCGCCCAGCACGGTCGCGGTGATGTAGTCACCCATCAACGGGATGAACACCAGCAGCAGCCCGGCCGCGATCCCGGGCCGGGCCAGCGGCAGGCTCACCTGGACCAGCGTCCGCCAGCGGTTCGCGCCCAGGTCGCGGCTGGCCTCGCGCAGCGCGGGGTCGATCCGCTCGAAGGCCACGTAGATCGGCAGGATCATCAGCGGCAGGTAGTTGTAGACGACGCCGAGTTGAACGGCACTACGGGTGTAGAGCACGGACAGCGCGCTGTCCCGCAGGCCGATGTCCTGCAGCGTCGTCGACACCCATCCCTGCGGACTGAGGATGATCGCCCAGCCCAGTGTGCGGACCAGGAAGTTGCACCAGTACGGCACCAGGACCATCCCGAGCAGCAGGCCGCGCCACCGGGACGGAATCTTGACCGCCAGCCAGTAGGAGAACGGAAGCGCGATCACCAGGCAGAGCCCCGTCCCGACCAGGCCGATCCGCAGCGTGTTGATGAAGGTCGGCAGGTAGGCGGAGTCCAGCGACTCCTTGTACCGGTCGAAGGAGAGCACGTCGTTGGCGTGCGTGCCGAAGATTCCCGGCTTGTAGCCGAAGCTGTACCACAGCACCAGCGAGACGGGGGCGAGGAAGAAGCCGGCCAGCCACACCCAGGCCGGTGTCGCGAGCACGAACGAGGGCAACCGCCACCGCACCCGGGAGCGCGGCTTGCGCGCCTCCCGGGGTGGGGTGGCGACCGCCTGGCTCACTTGCCCGCCGCGGCCTTCATCTTGTTCCAGATGTCGACGTGCCGCTGCTGCGCATCGTTGATCTCCCCGGGGGTGAACATCGCCTCCTGCTCGGGAGTGAAGAAGATCATGTCAGCCCGCTCGACCCCACCGGCCCGGGCCGTGGCCTCGATGTCCTTGACCCCGGTGTTGTAGCCGTGGTACTCGAGCTCCTGCAACGAATTCTTGGGGTCGAGGACGTAGTTGATGAACGCGTAGGCGGCGTTGACGTGAGTCGCACCCACCGGGATCGCCCACGTGTCCATCCAGATCTCGGTCTTCGGTGTGGGCAGCACCCACTGCCAGATGCTCGGGTCCTTGCTCCCCAGGATTCCCTGCCGCGCGTCGCCGTTCCACGCGTGCGCGATCCAGTACGAGCCTTGGGTCATCGCGGTGGACGGGTAGGAGTCGAATGCCTTGACGTGCGGCGCGATGTTCTTGACCAGGTAGTCCTCGCACGCGTCGAGGTCGGCCTTGTTCGTGGTGTTCCAGTCGATCCCGTTGGCCCAGAAGTACACCCCGGTCAGCTCGCCCGGGTCGTCGAGGACCGAGACCTGACCGCTCGCCTCGTGCTGGATGACATCGAGGAAGTCCGCCCAGCTGGTCAACTGCCGCTTGATCTTCGTCTTGTCGTAGACGAAACCCGTCGTCCCCCAGTCCTTGCAGACCGTGTACTTGTTGCCCGGGTCCCAGGGTTGGTTGACGAACGGCGCATCGATGTTGGCCATGTTCGGCAGCCAGTCGTGGTTCAGCGGCTCGACCAGCTTGTTGGCCGCCATCTGCGGGATGAACACCCCGGTCGGCGCGATGATGTCGTAACCGGCGGTCCCCTTGGCGGCCACCAGCTTGGCGATCATCTCCTCGTTCGAGTCGTAGTGGTCCACCTGGAGCTTCGGTCCTTTGGAGGCGGTGAAGGCCTTCAGCACGTCCGGGCTGTCGTACTCCGACCAGTTGTACATGTTGAGCCTGTCCTCCGGCGGGCCGAGCGGTTTGCCGCTGGTGGCCGGCGCCGTGGTGCTGCTGCCCCCACCGCCGCAGGCGGCCAGCAGGCCACCCCCCAGTGCGGCCATCGTCGCGGTGCTGAGGAACGACCGCCTACCGATCCGCCGGGACAGGCCGGGCGAGGCGAGGATGCGCAGCGGCTCGGGGTCTTGGCTCACGAAGTGCCTCCTAGAGATCTCGGCGCGGGTCAAGCCGGCTCGGTCAGGGCTAGCCGGTCGGGCTGAGCGACGTGGCGGGCGTTCTCGCCGTCGAAGACGTGGACGTGGTCGGACGACCTGTGGCACCAGACGGTGGTGCCGACCTCCATCCGCGGTGCGCCGCCGCGAGGCCGGCGCGCGACGACGTCCTGCCCACCCGGCAGGACGACCAGGTACTGCAGGACGTCGCCGAGGTGCGAGATCCCGGCGAGCGTGCCCTGGACGGCGTTCTCGCCATCGGGCGGGCGGTCGGCGCTGACCTCCACCCGCTCGGGCCGCACGGCGGCCAAAGCGCTGCTCGCCGTCCCGGCCCCGCCGGGACGTGTCGAGCGGATCACCCAGCCGTCGCCTGAGACCACGCGCCCGGCCTCGGACGCCGTCCCGGCGAAGAAGTTCTGCTGGCCGATGAAGCCGGCCACGAACGCGCTGACCGGCTCGTCGTAGATCGCATCGGGCGCGCCGAGCTGCTCGATCCGGCCGTCGAGCATGACCGCGATCCGGTCGCTCATCGACATCGCCTCGCCCTGGTCGTGGGTGACGAAGACGAACGTCGTGGCGAGCTGGGACTGGAGGAGCTTCAGCTCGATCTGCATGTCCTCGCGCAGCTTGCGGTCCAGCGCCCCGAGCGGCTCGTCGAGCAGAAGCACGCTGGGCCGGTTGACCAGCGCGCGGGCCAGCGCGACCCGCTGCTGCTGCCCGCCGGACAGCTGGCGCGGGTTGCGGTTGGCCATCGGCGTCATCTTGACCATGGCCAGCGCGTCGGCGACCCGGGCGCGGATCTCCGTCTTGCTCACACGCTTCTGCCGCAGGCCGTAGGCCACGTTCTCGGTCACGTTCATGTGCGGGAACAGCGCGTACGCCTGGAAGACGGTGTTGACGTCACGCCGGTGGGCGGGAACGCCGTCCACCCGCTGCCCGGAGATGGTCACGTGGCCGGTGTCCGGGTGCTCGAACCCGGCGAGGATGCGCAGCGTCGTGGTCTTGCCGCAGCCCGAGGGACCGAGCAGGGAGATGAACTCACCAGGCCGGATCGACAGCGTCAGATCGTTCACCGCGACCACGTCGCCGAAGGTCTTGGTCACGCCGGTGAGCTCCACCGCTCCTCGGGTTTCGACCACTGCACCTCCCGTCCTGCGCAGGGCCCGTGCGGTCGGTGTGGGCGCTCACCCGGCGCGCTCGCGGCTGGTAGGACCCTGACATGCGTTCGCGCAGCATGACAAGGATTCCGTGGCACCGTAACCTCACCGCAACGGAATCCATTGCCATCACCCAGTGTCACGCCGGATGCCGTCAGTGGCGCCGTATAGCACTTCGTATGCTTTCCAGCACCCAGCGTGCCTGGTCACTCCACTCGTCCAGGGTTGAGTGACGCCGCCGCCCCCGCATCCCTTCACAACCTCGCCGGTCGTATGGGGGTTCGGGACGCCTCCCAGAGATCGCCAAGCCCCCATTCGACCGGCGAGGTTCCGACTCGGGCTGGGCTGACGGTCTGCGGCGAGCCCTTGCGGACGCGGGAGAGCCAGGGGCGGGGTTGGCGGCTACGGGTGGGACGGGCGGGGGAGCAGGCGTGTGGTGGGCATCGCGGGGGCGGCGAGGGGGTCACCGGGGTAGTCCGGGACAGGGCCGAAGCGCCGGCCGGCCTCCCAGTCGGCGCGTGCCTGGGCGATCTCGTCGTGGTCGCGGGCGACGAAGTTCCACCACATGAGCAGGTTCTCGGCAAAGGGCGTGCCGCCGAGCAGCAGAACGCGGGCACCCTCGGCGCTGCTCAGTGAGAGGTGACGACGCTCGGGGCCGAGGTAGAGCATCGAGGAGGTGGGTACGGCGACGCCGTCCGCCTCCGGGATGCCCTCGACCGCCAGGACGGCGTGCTCGAACTCGGACTCGACCGGCAGCCGGACGGTGCCTCCTCCCGCGATTGCGACCTCGGCCGCCAACAGCGGCGAGTAGCTCAACGCCGCCGACCGCTCCCCGGCCAGCTCGCCGATGATCACGGTAGTGACCACGGCGCCGTCGCCGAACATCGGCAAAAGCGCGTGGTGCTCGAAATGCGGCTGCTGGTGACGATCGGCGTCCGGCAGAGCCACCCACAACTGGACGCCGTGCAGCCGCGGCGAGCCATTGGCGATGGAGTCCTCGGCGTGCGCGATCCCGTCGCCTGCGGTCATGAGGTTCAGCTCGCCGGGCGCGATCCGCTGCACCGAGCCGAGGCTGTCCTGGTGCAGCACCTCGCCCTCGATCAGCCAGGTCACCGTCTGCAGGCCGGTGTGCGGATGCGGCGGCACGTGCATGACCGTGCCGTCCGAGGCCTCCTGCGGACCGAAGTGATCCACGAAGCACCAGGCGCCGACCGTCCGGCGATCGCGGTGCGGCAGCGTGCGTCGCACGAGCATCATCCGCGGCCCGCCGAGCGGCACCTCGCGCGCGACCAGCACCTGCTGGCCGGACGACTCCGCGGCGACCGCGACCCCTCCGCCGCCCGTGCGCTCGGGATCCTGCTCGAAAGTGCTCACCTGACGACTGTAGGTCCGCCGGCAGTAGGGTCGGGTCTCCGGTGCGTCGGACCTACCCGAGGAGGCAGCAGATGGAGAAGGACTCCTACGCACACGGGGTTCCGTCCTGGGTCGACGTGTCGACCCCCGATCCGGCCGCCGCGGCCAGGTTCTACACGGAGCTGTTCGGCTGGGACGTGCAGGAGGGGCCGCCGGAGAGCGGTGGCTACGCGATCGCCCACCTTCGGGGGCGCACGGTTGCGGGCCTCGCCCCCCAGCAGGATCCCGGGCCGCCGGCGTGGGCCACGTACGTCAACGTGGACGACGCCGAGGCGATCGCAGAGGCCGTAGCGGCGAACGACGGCAAGGTGTTGATGCCACCGATCGAGGTGCCCGACGCCGGCCGGATGGCCGTCCTCGCCGACCCTGCCGGTGCCGTCTTCGGCGTCTGGCAACCGGGCTCGCACCCGGGGGCCGGCCTCGTCAACGAGCCGAACACCTACTGCTGGAGCGAGCTGGTCACCCCGGACGTCGCCGGCGCCAAGGCCTTCTACCGCAACGTGTTCGGCTGGGGTGCGCAGACCTACGGGCCGGAGGGGCCGGGCGGCTACTCCGAGTTCGACCTGGGCGGGCAGACGATCGCCGGGATGATGGAGCCGACGGCCGAGGGCATCCCCCCGCACTGGGCGGTGTACTTCGCGGTCGCCGACGCCGATGCGGCCGCCGCGCGGATCCGCGAGCTGGGCGGCGGGATCGTCGTCGAGCCGCGGGACATCGAGCCGGGGCGCTTCGCGGTCGCGGTAGACCCGCAGGGGGCCATGTTCAGCGTCCTGGCGCTCAAGGGGGAGATGGTGTCCTAGCGTCTGGCGCCTCGTCCGGCCGATGCGGCAGGCTGGGACGATGCGTGACAAGTGGGGCATACATCGACACATCGGGCTCGGCCGTCTCGCCGTGGGGGCGGTCGCGGCGTGCATGGCGATCGCCGTCGCGGCGCCGCCGGCCGCCGCAGACGGGGGACAGCAGGGCGACCCTGCGCTGCGAGACGCGCTGCAGGCCGTGGTCGACGCCGGCGCCACCGGCATGATCGCGCTGGTGGACGACGGCCCCACGGTGTCCGCGGTCGGTGTCGGTGCGGCGCGGCTCGATCCGTTCGAGCCCATCTCGGTGCGGGACCAGGTCCGGGTGGGCAGCATCACCAAGACGGCGATCTCGACGATCACCCTGCAGCTTGCCGGTGAGGGCCGGGTGCGGCTGGACGACAGCATCGAGACGTACCTGCCCGGCGTGGTGCCGAGCGGGTCGGCGATCACGCTGCGGATGCTGCTGAACCACACCAGCGGGATCTTCAACTACACCGACGACGCCGACTACTTCGCCTCGATCCTGGCCGACCCCTTCCGCTACCGCTCCCCCGAGGAGCTGCTTGCGGTGGCCTTCGCCCACCCGCCGCTGTTCGCGCCCGGGCAGGGCTGGTCGTACAGCAACACCGGGTACATCGTGCTGGGCCTGATGCTGGAGGCGGTGACCCACACGCCGGTGCAGAGGCTGATCGAGCGGCGCGTCGTCCACCCGCTGCACCTGCGCAACACCTACTTCGCGACGTCGGGGCGGTTCCGCGGTCCGTACGCCCACGGCTACGCGCCGCCGGAGATCTCCGAGGACGGCTACCTCGACGTCTCGGCGTGGAACCCGAGCTGGGCGTGGGCGGCCGGCGCGCTGGTCTCCAACGCACCGGACCTGCGGCGCTTCTACCAGGCGCTGCTGTCCGGGCGGCTGCTGCGGCCGAAGCTGCTGCGGCAGATGCTGACCACCGTCGACACCGGCATGCCGGGCGCGGGCTACGGTCTGGGAATCTTCAGCCTGGACACCGCCTGCGGGACCGTCTGGGGTCACGACGGCGGCATCCCCGGCTACCTCAGCTACGCGCTGAACGACGTGGCCGGGAAGCGCAGCGCGATCCTCCTGCTGCCCACCCAGCCCGACTCGGCGATCGCGGCTGCCTTCCCTCTGGCGCTTGCCACCGCGGTCTGCGACATGTTCGACCTGCCGGTGCCTGCCCCCCCGCAGACTGCCGCAGCCGCCGCGAGCTCGATCCTGCGGCTCGCGGGATGACCTCCTAGGGCTCGAAGGTGCCCGGTGCGGTGATCGTGTCCGGCTCGTCGATGAAGACCCGGCCGGTGTCTCGGATGCGCTCGGGATGGCGGGCACCCAGCCAGGCCAGGTAGATGAGGCCGATCGCGAACCAGACCAGTACCACCGGCCCGGCCAGGCTCAGCGGGTACGGCAGGGGGCTGACGAACGACAGCACGCTCTGGCCGATGCCGAGCGCGGTGAAGAACGCCGGGAGGAACGCGAGGATCCCCAGGACGGGGAAGACGAGGTGCAGCATCACGTTGAACTCGCTCCGGGCGTGCCTGAGATAGAACACGATGCAGGCGAGATCCACGAGGATGTAGATCACGATGACGATCGCCGTCACGATCGTGGCGATCAGCGCGAACGCCGTCAGCGGGGTGTACTTCCAGCCCAGCCACAGCGCCATCACCAGCGCGAAGATCAGCTGCGCCGTCACCGCGACGTACGGCGAGCGGCGTTCCGGGTGCAGCCGGGTGAGCGCCGACGGCAGCAACCGGATCCGGCCCAACGCGTACCAGGTGCGGGTCGTCGCGTTGGCCCCCGCGTTGGCGTTCGCGACGGCGGAGTTGGCGATCGCGAGGAACACCAGCACCCAGCCGGCGCCCCAGACGGCGCGCGCCATGCCGTCCCACGGGTTGTTGTTGCCGTACGCCGGGAACTGCGCCATCTTGTCCGGCCCGAAGTAGACGGTCGCCGCGTAGGTGGTGAACACGTAGAAGATGCCGATCCCCAGGGCTGACCAGAAGACGGCCAGCTGGATCGTGCGCCGCGGGTTCTTGGCCTCCTCGGCCATCGGTGCGGCGGCCTCGAACCCGATGAACGCGAGGATCGTGAAGATCGAGCCCGCGGCCAGGCCGGAGATCCCCTGGAAGCCCTCCACGTTCGCATGGCTGGTGGTGAACACCGACAGGGTGTTCGCGCCGTCCGCCTTGATGATCAGCCAGAAGGCGAGCGCCGCGAAGACCGCGATCTCGAAGATCCCGAGTACCGTCCCGGTCCGGGTGCTGATCCCCACGCCCAGGTAGCCCAGCACGAACACGAACAGCGCCGCGGCGATCGCGGAGATCACCCACCAGGCGTCGTACGACCACCCGAACTCGGTGTTGAGCGTGCCCGCCACGACGTTGCCGAAGATCAGGTAGAGCAGCGGTGCGACGAACGCCTCGGCCAGCGCGTAGGCGAAGGCGACGATGAAGCCGACCGCGGGGTGCAGCCCCCGCGAGGTGTAGGTGTAGAAACCGCCCGCCGAGGGCAGGTGCTTGGCCAACTGCCCGATCGAGACCGCGACGAAGAGGCAGGCGACCAGGGCCAGGACCACGGCCAGCGGCAGGGCACCGCCGGCGAAGTTGGCACCGACGATGATCGAGAAGGCCACCGCCGCCGCCGGGGCCATGTGCGTGATCGATTGGAACAGCACCTCGCGCAGGCCGATGGCCTCGCGCGCCAGGCCCGGACCGCGGTCCTGGCCGGATGCTGTCGCGGAAATGTCCGGCTCCATGGCGCCACCTCTCCGTCGAAGGTGTTGCGGACAAGTGTGGTATCCGGAGGAAAACCAACGCCGCGACCGGCCGCGGTGTCAATGCTGCGTCGCCGTCCGGTGGCCCCGATGATCGGTGATCTTGAGGCAGAACCACGAGGGACACGCCCACCGCGGCGACAGATCACGTTTACGCGGGCCGATCCATGTGTCGCGGAGATCGAGATGGCGGAAACGGGATATGGCAGGCCGCAAGTTTTCGCTGCGCCGAACGAGTGTTTCCATTACCCTGCGTATGGCATCGCTCACGGTACTTTCCGGGCTGAGCCGCTGTGGAGGGGCGTATGCATACTCTGCGTATACCAAATTGCAACAGTTGGTTACAATCGTGGACTACGGCGCAGCGTTGGCGCCGCTTTGCCGTCCTGCTCGCGGCCGCCGCGCTGGCCGTGGTCGGCACTGGTCTCCCCCCGGTCCCCACGTCGGTCGAAGCGACCACGACGGCGGTTGCCCCCCCGATCGCGGCGGTCAGCACGACGGCGCGGGTCATCATCCGGGCCGCGCCCGGAGCCGCCGGCGCCCTCGGCGCGCGAGTGAAGGCCCTGGGCGGGCAGATCACCCGGAAGTTGCCGCTGATCGAGGGGTTCGCCGCCGCCGTCCCGGCCGCCGCGATCGCGCGGCTGCGCTCGGACCCGGCGCTGCTCTCGATGGCGCCCGACGCCCGGGTCCGGGTGAGCGCCGCCGGCTGGACCCCGACCGCCGCGACCGCGGGCGGCACCGAGCAGAACTCGGCCTACCCGCAGGCCCTGCGCGCACCACAGGTCTGGCAGGCGGGGGACCAAGGTCAAGGGGTCACCGTCGCGGTCCTGGACACCGGGGTCACCCCCACCCCGGACCTCGCCGGCCGGCTGGTGACCGTCCACAATGACCGCACCGGGCGGGACGATCCCTGCGAGAACCTCTCCGGTGAGCCCGACTGCACCGACACCTACGGGCACGGGACGTTCGTCGCCGGGATCATCGCCGGCAACGGCGCCTCCTCCGGCGGCGCGCACGTCGGCGTGGCGCCGCAGGCAAGGATCCTGGCGGTCAAGGTCACCGGGGCCGACGGGTCGACCGACGTGAGCAACGTGCTGGCCGCCATCCAGTGGGTGGTCAGCTTCCAGGCGCGCTACCACATCCAGGTGCTCAACCTGTCGATGGCCACCGACTCCGTGCAGACCTACCGGACCGACCCCTTCAACTACGCGGTCGAGCGGGCCTGGGATGCCGGCATCGTGGTCGTGGTCTCCGCCAGCAACCGGGGGCCGGCCACCACCACGATCTCCAAGCCCGGCGACGACCCGCTGGTGATCACCGTCGGGGCGATCGACGACCGAGGGACCGCGGGCATCGGAGACGACGAGGTGCCCGACTTCACATCGCGCGGGCCCACCCCCGCCGACGGGCTGGCCAAGCCGGACGTCGTCGCACCCGGCGCGCACATGGTCTCGTTGCGCTCACCGGACAGCACTATCGATCAGAGCGTGGGCGACATCGACGGCGCCTACCAGCGTGGCAGCGGGACCTCGTTCTCGGCGGCCGCGACATCCGGTGTGGTGGCGCTGATGCTGGCCCGCACCAGCGGGCTGACCCCGAACCAGGTCAAGTACGCCCTGCTGGCCTCCGCTCGCACGCTGCACGCCAGCACAGACCCGATGACGGTCGGCAACGGGGAGGTGGACGCCGCGGCTGCCGCACTGAACCCTCCGGCGGGGTCCGCCAACACCGGCGTGCTCCGGTCCAACGGCACAGGATCCCTGCAGGCCAGCCGGGGCCACGTCGAGGTGCAGACCGTCGGGTCCATGACCGTGGTCAACGGCCTGCTCACCGCGCAGCTGCTGCTCTGGGATCCGACCGGTTACCTCGTGGGCTGGAACCCGATGAGCTGGTACGTCTCGACCTGGGAGCTGACCCCGTGGCTGCCGGTGGCCTGGAGCGCGAACGACTGGCCGGGCCGCAACTGGGGCGGGCGCAACTGGGGCGGCGGCGACTGGGAAGGATCCATCTGGGGGGGTGATCGGATGAGCCGCGTTTACGGCCTCCCGATCGAAGGGTCGATCTGGTACGGGGCGTGGGGATAGCCGACAGCCCCGATGAACGTGCCCGGGGTGGGGGCGGGCGCGACGGGGGGGCGGGAGTTCCCGCGTCTCTTCAGGCGTGGATGGTCGCGCTCGCGGCCACCGGGCTGGTCACGGGTGCCGCCGCCAGCGTGCTCGGCACTCCGAGCACCGGCATGTCGCCGGGCCGGTGGGTCCTGCTC
>JBKPQU010000224.1:0-4609 GCA_046734255.1 Actinomycetota bacterium | reverse complement strand
GTGGGATCCGACGGTGGTGACCGGCAGCCGGTGCTCCACACCAAGCTCGGTCCTCACCTCGGGACGCACGTCGCCGAGCACGCGCCCGGCGGGGATCACGTCCGGGAGCAGGGCGGGGGGCAGGCCGAGTGCGGCGAGGATCTCGGGCGACCAGTCGCCGGTGCGCGCGTCGAGCATGCCGGTGGTCGAGGCGTTGGTCTCCTCGGCCGCCCGGACGCCGGTCAGCCAGTAGCCCAGCAGGTCGGGGATGAGCAACGCCTGTGAGCCGGCGTCCAGGCTCGGTTCGGCGGCCAGCTGGTAGAGGGTGTTGAACGGCAGGAACTGCAGGCCGGTGATGTCGTAGAGCCGGGCGGAGTCCAGCTTGGCGTGCACGTCGTCGATCACCGCGTCCGTGCGGGAGTCGCGGTAGTGCCGCGGGTTCCCCCGCAGCGCGCCGTCGGGCCCGATCAGTCCGTAGTCCACCGCCCACGAGTCGATCGCGAGCCCGGCCAGCCGCCCGCCGTCGTTCTTCGCCCGACGCGCCGCGGCGCGCAGCCCGTCCAGGATGTCCAGGTAGAGCCCCAGAACGTCCCAGTACAACCCGTCCGGCAGGCGGACACCGCCGTTGCGGAACCGGGTGACCTCGGTCAGCTCGAGCGCATCGGGCCCGACCCGGCCGAGCATCACGCGTCCGCTGGACGCGCCGAGATCGACGGCGGCGAGGGCCGCGGACGCCGTCCCACCGGCGGCCGTCATCGGAGGAACGCAGCCGCGACGCCGGAGTCCACGGGGACGTGCAGGCCGGTGGTCTGCGACAGGTCGCCACCCGTGAGAGCGAAGACGGCGGCGGCGACGTGCTCCGGCAGGACCTCGCGCTTGAGCAGCGTGCGCTGGGCGTAGTACTCGCCGAGCTTCTCCTCGGGGACGCCGTAGACCTCGGCGCGCTTGGCTCCCCAGCCGCCGGCGAAGATCCCGGACCCGCGGACGACGCCGTCCGGGTTGATGCCGTTGACCCGGACCCCGTACTCGCCGAGCTCCGCGGCAAGGAGCCGGACCTGGTGCGCCTGGTCGGCCTTCACCGCGCCGTAGGCGATGTTGTTGGGGCCGGCGAACAGCGAGTTCTTGCTGGAGATGTAGACGATGTCGCCGCCCATCCCCTGCTCGATCAGGACCCTCGCCGCGGCGCGGGAGACCAGGAAGGAGCCCTTGGCCATGACGTCGTGCTGCAGGTCCCAGTCCCGCACGGTCGTTTCCAGCAACGGCTTGGAGATGGACAGGCCGGCGTTGTTCACCACCAGGTCGACACCGCCGAACGCGAGCACCGCGTCCTCCAGCGCACCCGCGACCGCCTCCTCGTCCGAGACGTCGGCACCGACGCCGACCGCGACGTCCGCCGACCCGATACCGGCCGCCGCTTCCGCGGCCCGGCTTGCGTCGAGGTCGGCGACGACGACGCAGGCCCCCTCGGCGGCGAGGCGCTCCGCGATGGCCTTGCCGATCCCGGACGCCGCTCCGGTGACGAACGCGACACGGGTCGCCAGCGGCTTCGGCTTGGGCATCCGGGCGAGCTTGGCCTCCTCCAGCCCCCAGTACTCGATGCGGAACTTCTCCGACTCCGGGATCGGCGCGTACGTCGAGACCGCCTCCGCGCCGCGCATCACGTTGATGGCGTTGACGTAGAACTCGCCGGCCACCCGCGCGGTCTGCTTGTCCTTCCCGAACGAGAACATGCCGACGCCCGGCACGAGCACGATCGCGGGGTCGGCGCCGCGCATCGGCGGGCTGTCCGCCGTCGCGTGCCGTTCGTAGTAGGCCCGGTAGTCGTCGCGGTAGGCGGTGTGCAGCTCCTTGAGCCGCGCCACCGTCTCCTCGACGGTCGCGGTTCCCGGGAGGTCCACCACCAGCGGCTTGACCTTGGTCCGCAGGAAGTGGTCCGGGCACGACGTGCCCAGTGCGGCGAGCCGCGCCAGCTTCTCCCGGGCGACGAAGTCCAGCACGACGTCGGTGTCGGTGTAGTGCCCCACCTGCGGGACGTCGGTCGAGGCCAGCCCACGCACGGTCGGGAGGATGGCCGCCGCCTTGGCCCGCCGCTCCCGCCCGGGCAGCGGTTCGTTGCCCGGAACCACCGCGCCGAACGGCTCCGGCACGCCGCGGGCCTCCAGGAACTCCCGCGCCGTCCGGATGATCTCCAGCGAGTTCGCCTCGCACTGCTCGCTGGTGTCCCCCCAGGCGGTGATGCCGTGGCCGCCGAGGACGACGCCGATCGCCTGCGGGTTCTTCCCCTTGATGTCGGCGATGTCCAGGCCCAGCTGGAAGCCGGGCCGCCGCCACGGCACCCACACGACGCGGTCCCCGAAGCATTCGTGGGTGAGCTTCTCCCCGTCTTCCGCCGTCGCCAGTGCGATCCCGGAGTCCGGATGCAGGTGGTCGACGTGCGCGGCGTCCACGAGGCCGTGCATCGCGGTGTCGATCGACGGCGCCGACCCGCCCTTGCCGAACAGGCAGTGGTCGAACGCCGCGACCATCTCGTCCTCGCGGTCCACGCCCGGGTAGACGTCGACCAGCGCGCGCAGCCGGTCCAGTCGCAGCACCGCCAGCCCCGGCTCCGTCAACGTTCCGAGGTCTCCCCCGGACCCCTTCACCCACACGAGCTCCACGTCGCGCGAGGTGACCGGATCCGGCGCCGTGCCCTTGGCCGAGGTGTTCCCGCCCGCGTAGTTGGTGTTCCGCGGGTCCGCCCCCAGGCGGTTCGAGCGCGCGATCAGGTCGAGCACCGGCGTGGTCACGACATGTCCTCCCTGTTGCTGCCTTCTGCCTCGTGCCGGGGCGACCTGCTGGTCAGGCGCCCCAGCCCGCCTGCTCCCCGCCGATCCGCTCGGCGGCGATCTGCTCCTGGTAACCCGACGCCCGGTAGGCGGCGATCGGGTCGCGTGGCAGGCCGCGCTCCTCGCGCAGGTCCGCCAGCAGCCCCCGGACGTCGGTGCTGTAGGCGTCCATGAGGACGGCGTGGGCACCGAGGACGTCGCCCGCCAGCTGTGCCGCGCGCAACGGCTCGCGGTCCACCAGCAGCGCCTTCGCCACGGCCTCGAGCACGTTGAGTACCGATCGGATCTGGCCCTGGATCTTCGGCTCGATGTTGTGGCACTGGTCGAGCATGAAGTTCACGCCCGACGACGGCAGGTGCGCGTCCTCGGACACGATCTCGTGCATGATCCGGAACAGCTGGAACGGGTCCGCCGCCCCCACCATAAGGTCGTCGTCGGCGTAGAACCGCGAATTGAAGTCGAACGCGCCGAGCCGGCCCTGCCGCAGCAGCATCATGACGATGAACTCGATGTTCGTGTTCGGCGCGTGGTGTCCGGTGTCCAGCACGACGTGGGCGCGATCCCCGAGCGCGAGGCAGTGCGCCAGGGAAGTACCCCAGTCGGGGATGTCCATGGAGTAGAAGTACGGCTCGAAGAACTTGTACTCCAGCAGGAGCCGATGGTCGGCGTCCATCGCCGCGTAGACCTGCCGCAGCGAGTCCGACAGCCGCTCCTGCCGGTCCCGCAGGCTGTCCTGCCCCGGATAGTTCAACCCGTCCGGCAGCCAGAGCTTGAGATCGGTCGACCTCGTCTGGCGCATGATCTCGACGCACTCCACGTGGTGTGCGACCGCCTTGGCCCGGACCCTCGGATCGGGGTGGGCCAGCGACCCGAGCATGTAGTCGTCGTCCTGGAACAGGTTCGAGTTGATGGCACCGATCCGGACGCCGAGGTCCGCGGCGTGCGCGGCCAGCTTCCCGTAGTCGTTGACGCGGTCCCACGGGATGTGCAGCGACACCCGGGGAGCGGCCCCGGTGTGCTTGTGCACCTGCGCGGCGTCGGCGATCTTCTCGAAGGGATCCCGCGGGACGCCGGGCTGCGAGAACACCTTGAACCGCGTGCCCGAGTTCCCGTACGCCCAGCTCGGCACCTCGATCGTGAACTCCTCCAGAGCGCGCCGGACGGCCTGCGCCCCGGACGCCCCGGCGGAGAACGCTTCTGACGTCATCGAGACTCTCCTAACCCGCTCAGCCCTTGATCGCGCCGGCCGTCATGCCCGCCACGATCTTCCGGTTGAAGAAGATGTAGAGGATGAGCGGCGGGATCGTGATGAGCACGATGTCCATGAACAGCAGGTTGTACTGGGTGCTGAACTGGCTCATGAAGTTGTAGATCGTGAGCTGTACGGTCGCGTTGGCGTCGCCGGGCAGGAAGTACAGCGGGTCGACGAAGTCATTGAAGATGAACACCGACGTCGTGATGATGATGGTGACGATCACCGGCCGGAGCAGCGGGAAGATCACCCTGAAGAAGAGGCTGAAGCCGGTGCAGCCGTCGATCATCGCGGCCTCGTCGAGCTCACGGGGGATCGCGGCGACGAACGCCCGGAACAGCAGCACGCAGAAGGACATCTGGAAGGCGATCATCACGAGGATCAGCCCGGGAAGGGTCTTGAACAGGTGGAGCTTCTGCAGCACCCAGATCGTCGGGACGATCGCCGGCGGGATGATGAGCCCGGACAGGACGAGCAGGCTGGCCACGTTGGCGACCCGGCCGGGCCGGCGCTGGATCACGAACCCGACCATCGCGCACAGCACGATGAGAAC